>CAZULO010000016.1:27657-29431 GCA_964621245.1 uncultured Flavobacterium sp. | reverse complement strand
AGAACAAGATAAAGCAGCTAGTGATGCTGCGGCTAAACTTCAAGCAGAAAAAGATAGACTTGCTGCAGAAGAGGCTGCTAAAAATAAACTATTAAAAGATGATTCTAATAGAGCAGTTGAAGCTTTTAAAGCAGATATTGAATTTAAAACGAAAGAGACAGATAAGGTTACCAAAAGTTTAGATTCTTTGGTAAAAGCAAGAGATTTAGACTTAAAAGAGTATTTATTAGAAAACACTTTAAACTCAGATGGAACGGCTAGAGCCCCAAGAAAATTTGTTAGTACAGCTGAGTCTAATGCGCAATTACAAAGTATGAAATCTAAAGTATCTGAAACTAAAATTAAGTTAGATAATTTGATTCGAGATTTTGAATTTGCAAACACGCAAAGAGTCAAAGAATTAAAAGCTAAAGGAATCAGTGATATTGATGCCAAACCTTTAAATGATAGTTATTTAAAAACTTTAAATGATTTAAAAGTCAAAAGAGAATCTTTAGTTAAATTAGAAGTGGATGCAGATTTAAAAATCCAAAAAATTAAAGATGAAAAAGAAGCGGAACGATTAAGACGTATTAAAAGAGCGGAATTTGATAGTGAGAAAGATAGAAATTTGAAAAACCAACAAATTCTTGAAAACTTGAAGAAAAACCAACCAGCAACTGGCGGCGGCGGTACAAGCCCTACCACTCTAACTACTGGTGATTCTGGTACGGCTACAAATACGGTAACAGATATTCCGATTATTAAAAAATTAACGGATGTAGATTCTGGATATTATTTAGTTTTAGAAACTTTTCGTAATATTGAGGATACGAAAGCGTATCTTGCTAAGGTGTTAAATGAAGGAGGATCGAATGTGAATTTCTTCTATAACTTACATAATAGTTTATTTTATGTATATTCTGGAAGACAAAACACTATGAGTGGTGCAAATCAAGCACTAAATTTAAAAGGAACAAAATCATACAATAAAAACATGTTTATTGTTAAAGTTGAATAAAAAGAATTAGGACTAATTTAATTTTCATTTCTATGAAAAAAACTACTAAACACCTGCTACTCATTATTTGCTTGTATTTTCTGGCAAGCAATTTGAATTATGCCCAAAATTTTGTACCTTTCAATGTAAAGTACAATGGTTCACTAAAAGGTGATATCCTTCAAATAGGAAATGGGATTTTAAATAGGAATCTTCTACCTGATACTCCAAATAATCCGTACAACGGTCCGTTGAATAATAATAATTTCAACATGGGTTACATTGATATAGATGGAGATCCTACTACTTTTTCTTCAAGTTCAGCGGATTTAACTATTCCAACAGCTACTTCAAATTGTTACCGAATTGCTTATGCGGCTTTGTATTGGAATGGTATGTATTTACAATCTAATGTTGATAACAATACTGTAAATAGAGCCAATCTTAACAGAGTTAAACTAAAAACTCCTGGAGGTGTCTATCAAAATATTACAGGTACAGTAATTTATGATTCCTATCCAACACCTCTTTCTGCCTCGTCTATAGGTTATTCAGCTTTTGCCGATGTAACTACTATTTTACAAGGGCTTCCGAATGCAAACGGAACATATACAGTGGCAGATGTAATTGCAGGTTCTGGTTTGAATTTAGCCGCTGGGTGGTCTTTATTCATAGTTTATGAAGATCCACTAGCTACAGCAAAAAATATCACCACTTTTGATGGATTTAGTTCAGTAAACGGTAGTACTACTTTAAATATTCCAATTACTGGTTTTACCACCATTCCAGTAGGTC
>CAZULO010000016.1:22532-27557 GCA_964621245.1 uncultured Flavobacterium sp. | reverse complement strand
GGTAGTACTACTTTAAATATTCCAATTACTGGTTTTACCACCATTCCAGTAGGTCCCGTTCGATCAAAGATTGCTTTTGCCTCTATTGAAGGTGATTTAGGTTTGACTGGTGATAGATTTAGAGTAAATGGAACAAATATGACCATTCCTACTCGTCCAGCAGGTAATTTTTTTAATAGTACCATAAACAATATCGGTGGTGCATTTACTACCAGAGTACCAAATAGTTCAAATTTATTAGGATTCGATGCGGGTATTTTTAATGTGCCCAATCCAGGAAATGCGCTAATTGCAAACGGAGCTACTAATGCAACATTATCACTTGTAACCACAGGTGATGCTTATTTTTATTATTTTAATGCTTTTGCTATTGAAATTATTCAACCTCAAATTAACTTAATTAAAACGGTTAAGGATTTATCAAATACGAATATCGGTAATGGTAATGTGACTTTAGGTCAAGAATTATATTATGATTTAAATTTTCAAAATATAGGAAATGATAATGCAACCAATTTTACAATTACTGATGTATTACCTGTTAATGTAGATTTTTTACCTGCTGACTTAGTTTTACCTCCTGGGGTAACTTACACGTATAATGCAGGAACTAATACTGTAGTTTTTACGATTCCAAATTCATTAGTTACTCAAGGCGGAGCACAATATCAAATTCGTATAAAAGTTAAAGTAGTTGATGATTGTAATTCCTTACGTGATGCATGTTCTAACAGAATCCAAAACCAAGCTTTTAAAACTTATTCTAGTCAAAATTCAGGTAATGTTGTAGAAAATCAGCAACCTAGTGCTTCAGGCTTAAGTGCTTGTTTGATTCCGGAACCAGGAACTACTAACTTTTTAGTTGGTATTGACGATTGTGCTTTTTCTCGTGATGAAATTTTATGTGGTACAAGTGTTGTTTTAACCGCCGCTTCTGGTTATTCTAGTTATCAATGGCACAGTGGATCGCCTCCAACAGCTGCTAATATTATTGCAGGTGCTACTAATCAAACTTACACTGTTTCTGCTGTAGGAACTTATAGTGTGGTGAACACGGCTCCTGCTCCATGTTTAACCATTAATGAAACTATTAATGTAATCGATTTTAATGGCGTAGTGCCTAATCCAATCCTTCCATACGCAGATGAAGTAGTAACTTGTACAAATCTTGGTTCGCAATTACCAAAAATATTTTTATGTGGTGCTTCCGATTCTCAACTTTTAGAGACCAATATTTTAAATGCCACAAGTATTATTTGGGAAAGATTGGTGGATGCAAGTTGTCCGCCTTCAGCCATTGCTAATTGTCCGAATGTCAATTCTTCCTGTACTTGGAATCAGGTTGCTACAGGACCAAATTATAATGTAACAACGGCAGGTCAATATCGACTTCGTATTGTTTTTCAAAATGGGTGTTTTAGAACCTATTATTTTAATGTTTTTCAAAATTTATTTACACCAACAGAAACTCATACAGATATTATTTGTAACACGAATGGTTCTATTACTATAAATGGAGTACCTTCTTCAGGGTATGAATTTAGTATTAATGGACCAGGTGGACCATGGCAATCTTCTAATGTTTTTTCAATTGCTACGGCTGGAAATTATACCGTTTTAGTTAGACAGATTTCTGCAGGTGTTGGAAACTGTGTGTTTACAATTCCAAATATTCCAATTCGTGTAAGAAATTTTACAGTTAATGTTATTCCTTCTCAACCTTTATGTAATGGTAGCTTAGGAAGTATTCGTGTACAAGTAAATGATGTTTTACCGCAGTATACGTATCAATTATTTTTAGGAGCTACGTTAGTTAACTCTGCTGGTCCTATTAATGCAAATGATTATACGTTTCCAAATTTAAACCCAGGTACATATACCGTAATTGCTAGTACTACAGATGGATGTACAAATACGCAAACAGTAACGTTAACTGCACCACCAGTATTGACTGTATCTGCAGCAATAACAATTCCTTTAACCTGTAATCCTGGAGAAATAACTATTTATCCTCAAGGTGGTACTGCTCCATATATTTATCAAGTTAGTACGATTCCTGGATTCCAGTCTACACCTCAGTTTGAAATTACTACATCTGGAACCTATACAGTAACAGTAACAGATTTTAATAACTGTACTGCTACTACTAATATTACAGTAAATCAAATTCCACCACCAGTATTTACAATGAGTCAAACCAATGTACTTTGTTATGGCAATACGACAGGTGTAATTACTTTTAATGTAACCAATTCAAATGGTTACACCCTATTATATAGTATAGATAATGGAAATAATTTTAGTCCTAATCCAGTTTTTTCAAATTTAGCAGCAGGGACTTATCAAACTTTAATTCAATATTCTATAGGTGGAGTGAATTGTTTAACTACCGCACAGACTATTACAATTACACAACCAGCAACGGCTTTAACAGCCTCTGGAGGTGTTTCTCAACTAGCAGGTTGTGGACCTGCTGGAGAAGGACAAGTAAGAATTACCAATCCACAAGGTGGAGTTCCTCCATATCAATATAGTTTTGATAATGGATCGACTTATGGTACTGCTAATACTGCTTTCTTACCTGCAGGAACTTATACTTTATATATTAGAGATGCTAATTTATGTGTATTCCCTATGACTGTTACAATTGATCCTGCACCAAATCCTCCAACAATTGTAGTATCAAATCCTGCTTTTAATTGTAATGGTACTGCTACTTCAACTGTAACGGTTAACAACAACGGAGGTAATTTCGCTTATACTTATTTATTAGACGGTGTACCTAATACAAACGTACCTTCTAATGTATTCCCTAATGTAGCGTGTGGAAATCATACGGTTCAAGTACAATATCAAAATTTAAATATTCCAAGTTATAGTAATTTATTAAATGAAGATTTCGGAATTGGAACAAATACTACCAATCCTGGAATTGCTGCTGCTTATTGTTATAATAACCAACCTTATGCGCCTGGAAGGCCTTGTGGAAATCTTGGGGCTAACTTAAGCTTACCACTTTCGTCATGTGGTAGTAGAAGTTTGGAAGACAATCAATATGTAGTAACAAATGCTATTAATCCAAATAATTGCTCTTGGTTTGCTTATCGTGATCATACTTCTAACGGATCAAATCCAAACGGTAGATTTTTAGCTGTAAATATAGGTTCAGCTGCTGGTCCATTTGGTGTATTATACAGTAAACCGATTAATAATATTTTACCGAATCAACCAGTTATTGTAGATATTTGGTTGGCAAATTTATTAAATGTTGGAGTCGCAGGTGCCGATCCAGATTTTATATTAGAATTAGTAGATGGATCTGGAACTGTTGTTGCTTCTCAGAGTACTGGAATTATTGATAATACAGTTAACAATTGGCAATTACGTTCTGTAACCTTAAATCCAGGAGCCAATACTAATTTAACGTTCAAAGTACGTTCAGGAAGTGTTTTATATAGCGGTAATGATGCAGCTATTGATGATATTAGAGTTTATCAATTACCTATTTCTTGTGTTACACAAGCTAATTTCCCTATTACCATTGCATGTGGACAAGCTTTCACATCTTCTATAACTAGTTCTTCAAATGTAACTTGTAATGGTGCCAACAATGGACAAATTACGATTTCAGCTCAGAATTTTGCATTACCTTATGGTTTTGATTATTCATTAAATGGAGGAGGTACCTGGATTAACTCAACAGTTTCTCCAGTTACAGTTACAGGTTTAGCTGCTAATACATACAATATTGTAGTAAGATATAATAATTCTGCTTCCACTTGTTCGTTCCCATTTACTCAAGTTATTTCACAACCTTCTGCTTTGATTGCTACTGCTAGTTTAACTAGTCCAGCAACTTGTATAAATGGTGGGACTATTACTGCTTCTGCAACAGGAGGGACACCAAATTATCAATATCAATTAGTAAATACGGCAGGACCAACAGTAGTTGTTGCTTATCAATCTAATCCTGTATTTTCAAATTTAGCTCCAGGTAATTATATAGTTTCTGTTCGTGATGCTAATAATTGTATTGATCCAATCAATACGCCAATTAATATTCCTACTCCAGTAGCTCCAACGGCTACGATTTCATCTACATCAGATTTATGTTACGATGGAACAAACGCTGCAACCATTGTGGTAACTGCTTCTGGAGGAGTACCAAGCTATGTTTACAGTTTAAATGGCGGAGTTTTCCAATCAAGTAATACTTTTTCTGGATTAACTCCAGGTAGCTATACCGTAACGGTAAGAGATTCTTATGGTTGTCTAGTAAGTATACCAGCAGTAACTATTGCGCCTCAATTACTAGCAAATGTATCTTTAACTAGTAATTTAAATTGTACAACATCACCAAATGCAGTTATAACTGGTACTGTTTCAGGTGGTAATGCACCTTATACGTATCAAGTTTCTTATAACTCTGGGCCTTTAAGTTCAAGTGTAGCTATAACAGGTACTACTTTTACTTACAGTGCTACTAGTGCTGGAACTTATCAATTTACAATTAGAGATGCGATTGGATGTACTTTTGTAACTTCAACAGTAACTGTGGCACCTCTTCCTGTTTTATTAGCACCAACTGTTACACAAGGAAATCAAATTTTATGTTCAGGAGATAGTAATGCTTCTATAATAGTTACACCTTCTGGAGGTTTATCACCTTATGTTATTAATGTGTTTAATAACACAACTGGTGTGAATTATGGAACTCAAACTTCTGGATTAACAGCAGGGAATTACACGATAACAGTTACAGATGCTAATTCTTGTACTCGTACAGCAACTATCGTAATTAATCAACCTGCTCCATTATTTTTCACTTCAACTTCTACCAATATTCAATGTGATGCTGTAGCAGGTACCTTGCCAGGAACAATTGATATTGCGGCACCAACGGGTGGAACATTACCATATACCTATACAGTGAGTAATAGTACGGGTACATTTACGCAAACACATAATGCACCAACAGGTGGAGCCTATTCTTTTTCAATTTTAAACTTTGGAATTTATACGGTT
>CAZULO010000016.1:0-22432 GCA_964621245.1 uncultured Flavobacterium sp. | reverse complement strand
TTATCCTCTATGACGGTTACAGCTCCAGTGGTTTCAAATGTTACTTGTACGGGTGCATCAGATGGAAATGTTTCTGTAACGGTATCTAATTATTCAGGAACAAGTATTTCTTATCAAATATTTACCTCTTTAAATAATAACCCAGTAAGTCCAATTGGAACTGCTACAGGTTTAACAGGAGCACCTGTTGTAATTTCTAACTTTGGTTTATTGGGACCTGGACAGTATTATGTATTAATTACAGAAACTGACGGACCTAATGTAGGATGTTCAGTTACTTCTGCTAATTTTACAATATCAGAGTCACCTGTTTTACTTTCGTTAACGGCTAGTGTGACTAAAAATGATAATTGTAATACAAATGCCGGACAAATTACAGTGGTTGGTTCTAATGGAACTGGACCATATCAATATCAACTTGTTCCAGCTGGAGGTCCTGCACCTACTGTAGCTACATGGGCAGGTCAAACCTCTTCTGTATTTAATGTTGAAGGCGGTAATTATGATGTGTATATTAAAGATGCGTTTAATTGTATTCAAATGGTATCAATTAGTGTACCAACAGATTCTTCACCATTAATTTCTTTAGCTCAAGTAACTTCTTCAGTTTGTAATACAACAGAAGGTAATTATCAAATTACAGTAACAAGAGATAATACTGTAGGAATTGCACCATTTACCTATAGTGTGGATGGAAGCGCGTTTACTACTTACACTGAAGACGCTTCTTTTTCTTTTACACTTTCAGGTTTAAATTCTGGATCTCATACAGTTATAATTAGTGATGCTAATGGTTGTACCTACTCAGATACAATTATTATTCTACCTCCAGTTAATAGTACAGCAGTTGCTACTATTAATGCTACACCAAATTGTGGGGTAAGTGATGGAATTATTACTGTTAGTGCAGCCGGTGGATCAGGAAGTTATACTTATAGTATTTCTCCAAATCCTCCAGTAATTACTCAATCTGGTAATGTGTTTTCTAACGTTCCAGCAAATAATTATGTGGTTACAGTTACTGACGCAACTACGTTATGTACAACAACTGTTCCGGTATCGATTCAGAATCCAGCACCTGTTTTATTCACAACAAATGTAACTGATGCGACTTGTTTTGCAGGATCAGATGGTAGCATTGTAGTGAATCTTGATGCCTCGAATACAGATCCAATTTATACGTATCAAATTACAGCTCCAATTGTAGTTGGACCACAAACTTCAAATGTGTTTTCTGGTTTAGCTGCTAATAACTACACAGTTGTGGTAACTTCGGCAAGAGGTTGTTCAGATACTCAAATTATACCTGTTGGAGAACCAGCAATTGTTTCTTTCCCAGCACCTGTAGTGTCGCAATTTTCTTGTAATTCAGGAACGAATAATACAAATTTTGCAACTATCACAGTTAACGGTGTAACAGGAGGTTCCGGCACTTATATTACTTACGAATTTATTTTAGGTGGTACTGTAGTACAAACTGGAAGTAGTAATGTATATACAGAATCTAATTTAGCTGGTGGAACTTATACCATTAACGTGTATGACAATAATGGTTGTGTGGGTTCAGGTTCAGCTGTAATTGATCCTTTTATTTCGATTTCAAATCCTGTAGTTACTGTTGTAGCTCCAATTACTTGTACTTCTAATGAATCTATATCAGTAGCCGTTACAGTTACTGGAGGTACACCACCACCTTTCACTTATACTGTTTTAGGTCTTGGTGGTAATCCATATAACGTTTCTCAGTCTACTCCTAATTTCACAGGTTTAACTATAGGAAATTATTTAGTTTCTGTTGAAAATACTGTAACGGGTTGTAGAGTAGAAACTATTCATTATGTTTTTGATCCTAATACCTTTGATACTTCTATTTCTGTAGTTAATAATGTATCTTGTTTTAATGGAAGTGATGGAAGTGTTACGGTAACTTTTATTGATAACGATGTAACTCCAGCTGACGAAGCAGGTCCTTTCACATATTCTGTTTTAGATGCTTCCAGTGTTGTTGTAGCTTCAGGATCTAGTCCAAATGCTGGTCCGTTCACTATTTCAGGATTACAAGCTGGTATTTATCAATTACAAGCTACATTAGTTAATTCACCATTTTGTACAGTAACTAAAAACTTTTCAATAACACAACCGTCTGCAGCATTATCAATTGCAGCTACTAGCACACCAATTACTTGTATCGCCACTTCTGATGATGGAACAATTAGTGTTTCTGCTCAAGATGGTTGGGGTGGTCCATATGAATATCAATTAGAAAATGGTGCTACTATTGTTAGTCCTTGGTCTGTTTCACCTACTACTTTTACAGGTTTAGGTGTTGGTAATTATACAGTTAGAGTTAGAGATATAGAAGGTTGTGATACATTTACAACAGTTATTTTATCAACTCCAACACCAATTACAGGAACTATTTCTGCTACGCCAACTAATTTATTATGTTTTGGTGATACCACAGCAAGCATTACTGTTTCTTCAGTGTCAGGTGGTCAAGGAAGTAATTACTTATATAGCTTAGTTAATGTTACTACTGGTACTACATCAGCACCACAAAACACAACTACTTTCTCAAATTTAGGAGCTGGTACGTACCATGTTATAATTACAGATTCTTTCAATTGTACTTTTACAACTAGTGATGTAGTAATAACTGAACCAAGCGATGTAGTGGTTGCTCAATTAAACACTACTACTACAGCTACTTGTACGACTAATGCAACTATTACATTATCTGCTTCTGGTGGTACTGCTCCATATCAATACAGTACTACTGCCGGTGGACCTTACTCTCCTTTAGGTACTTCATTAACCTTTAGTGTGACACCAGGTACTTATCAGTACTACGTGATTGATGCTAATACTTGTATTGAAGTAGTTTCAAACACAATTGTGGTAGAGCCAGTTATTCCGGTTGCTATTACTGTAGATACAACTAATGCAGTAATAAACTGTAATGGTGGAACAACAACTATAACGGCTCAGGCTACGGATGGTTTAGGAAATTATATCTATACCCTTTTACCTGCAACAGCTGGTGTTGTTCAATCTTCTCCAGGTGTATTTGAAAATGTTCCTGCAGGTTCTTATTCAGTAAGAGTAGATAGCGGTGATTGTTTTACTAGTTCAACTTCATTTACAATTAATCAGCCTACTCCAATTACGTATACATCATCTTTTACTAATGTTGTTTGTGCTAACGATGATAATGGTTCTATTAATGTAGTTGCTTCTGGTGGTACAGGTATTATTCAATACTCTATTTCTACAAATCCATTACAAACCGTTAACTCTGGTTTATTTGAAAATTTAGCTCCAGGTAGTTATACCGTTTCTGTTCAAGATCAAGCAGGTTGTTTCTTACCACCGCTTAACTTTACAATCACTGAGCCTACAGCAGCATCTTTATTAACTTATTCATTTGTTGAAGAAGCTTGTTTAAACGACGGTGGATCGATAAGTTTTAGCGTTACTGGTGGAACAACAACTGCTACTCAAGGGTACACAGTTTCTGTAAATAACGGTGCGATTGTACAGTCTTCTCTAACAGGTACGTTTAGTTTTACTAATCTACCACATGGTACTTACAATTTTATTGTTTTAGATGCTGCTAATTGTGATGATTTACAGTTTCAACAAATTTTACAACCAGGTGTGGATATTCAACCTAAGTTAGTAATTGATTATTTATGTACGGGTAATTCACCAACAAATACAGTTACTGTATCTGTTAATTCTAGTTTACCTTTATCTGATTTTACTTTTAGTTTAGATGGTAATCCAGCTGTTGCTTCAAATGTATTCAATGGTGTTCCAGCGGGCAATCATATTATTACAGTGAATCATAGTAATGGATGTAGTGAAGATGTTCCATTTAATATCATTGGTTATACTTCACCTGTTTTAACTTTAGCTGAAACTGGATTAAATCAATTTACCGCGACTACTACTGGTGGCGCTGGTGGATATCAGTATGAGTTAAATGGTCAGAATATGGGTAGCACAAATGTTTACCTGATTTCTGCTACAGGAAATTATACTGTTACAGTTACTGACGCTAACGGTTGTCAGGATACAGAGACTATCTTTATGACGTTTTACGATGTATCGATACCAGATTATTTCACTCCTGATGGTGACGGAAATAATGACGGTTGGAAACCAATTTTTACAGATAATTTCCCTAATCTAAAAGTGTATATTTTCGATCGTTATAGTAGAAAAATTAGAACGTTAGGAGAAGGCGATTCATGGGATGGAACGTATTTAAATAATCCTTTACCTAGTGGAGATTACTGGTACGTTCTTAAATTGAATGGTGATTTAGACGCTAGAGAGTTTATTGGTAATTTCACATTATATAGATAAGATGTTTACCCTTACATGAATCGTGTAAGGGTAACTTCATCTAACCGTATTTAAAAATTTTATTTTATGAAAAAAATATTTCTAACAGCCTTACTTTTTAGTTCTTTCTATACTGTTTTTAGTCAAGAATTAACTATTCCAGCACAAACACAGTATTTGGCGGATAACCCGTTTTTATTATCTCCGTCTTATGCTGGTATTGGAGACAATGCTAGAGTTCGTTTAAATGGACTTTTTCAATGGGTTGGAGTAGAGAACGCTCCTATGAACCAATCGTTATCTGCCGATTTTAGAATTGCTGATCGAACTGGAGTTGGAGCTGTTTTTTACAATGATAAAAATGGAAATACGCGTCAATATGGAGCTAAGTTTTCATTTGCACAGCATTTGATTTTAGATGAAGATTCAGAACAATATTTATCATTAGGTTTATCTTTCAATTTGAATCAATTCAAAATCGATATAGAAAATTTTAGTAATGTTTTGGATCCTTCTATTGATGGGAATCGATTTACTCAAAATTATAACTTTGACGTAGGTTTTTTATATCGTGTTAAGTCTTATTTCGCTGCGTTTAATGCTTCTAACATCTTACCGAAACAAATAGATCAGGCCATTAGATTAGAACCGAATTTATTAGTTAACTACCAATTTTATTCTGGATTTAACATCCGTAAAGGAAAATCTAATTTAGAACTGGAACCTTCTTTTTTATATCAATATTTTCAAAGTGACAAACGATCTACTACCGATTTAAACTTCAAAATTAAATACCATCATTATGAAGATTATTATTGGTTAGGGATTACGACTCGTTTCTTAAATGAACAGTCCTTCACGCCAGTTACTGTTGGACCTATGTTAGGTTTAAGAAAAAATAATTTTTATTTTGGTTATTCTTACCAAGTCAATACTAACGAACTATTACCTTATAATTCAGGAACCCATATGGTTTCTCTAGGTTTTGATTTCCTTCAAGGATTAAGTAATTGTCCTTGTACTCAAAACCGTATCGTATATTAATTTTAATTTTCCAATCCTTACTATTTAATGAAAACTTTAAACGACATCAATTTCAATCATAAAAAAGCTTTAATCCGTGTAGACTTTAACGTTCCTTTAGATGAGAATTTTAATGTAACAGATGCTAACCGTATTGAAGCGGCGAAACCAACTATTGACAAGATTCTAAAAGATGGTGGTGCCGTGATTCTAATGTCGCATTTAGGTAGACCAAAAGGAAAGGAAACGAAATATTCTTTACAACATATTATTCCTAAAATTGAAGAAGTTTTAGTTCAACCTGTTCAATTTGCTACAGATTGTAAAGGAGAAATCGCTCAATCCGCGGCAGCTCAACTACAAATGGGCCAAATTTTAGTATTAGAAAATTTAAGATTTTATCCTGAAGAAGAAGCAGGTGATGTTGCTTTTTCTAAAGAATTAGCGAGTTTAGGTGATGTGTATGTAAATGATGCTTTTGGAACCGCTCACAGAGCACATGCCTCTACAACCATCATTGCTAACGAATTTCCTAATGATAAATGTTTTGGAGCTTTATTAGCGAAAGAAATTGAAAGCATAAACAAAGTATTAAAAAATTCTGAAAAACCGGTAACCGCAATACTTGGAGGAAGTAAAGTTTCTTCTAAAATAACTATTATCGAAAATATTTTAGATAAAGTGGATCATATGATTATCGGTGGAGGAATGACGTTTACCTTCATTAAAGCGATGGGTGGCAATATCGGCGACTCTATTTGTGAAGATGACAAATTGGAATTGGCTTTAGATATTATGAAACAAGCCACAGAAAAAGGGGTGAAAATTCACTTGCCAGTGGATGTTGTTGCAGCCGATGCTTTTTCAAATGATGCGACTACTCAAATTGTAAATGTAGCAGAAATTCCTGCTGGTTGGCAAGGTTTAGATGCGGGTCCGAAAACTTTAGAAATGTTAAAAGATGTGGTTTTACAATCTAAAACTATTCTTTGGAACGGCCCAATAGGCGTATTTGAATTACCAGCTTTTGCTAATGGAACGATTACATTAGGAGATTATATTGCGGAAGCTACTAAAAACGGATGCTTTTCTTTAGTTGGTGGAGGTGATAGTGTTGCGGCAGTGAAGCAATTTGGTTTAGAAGATAAAATGAGTTACGTTTCTACTGGTGGTGGGGCGATGTTAGAAATGTTAGAAGGAAAAACGTTACCAGGAATTGCAGCTATTTTGGAGTAATACTTTTTTTGTTTCTCAGATTTATTTCAGTATTTATCGATTTCTTTATCTCTTAAGCATTAAAAAAACGTTAAAATGGAAATTTAAACGTTAAAAATTGGGTGCTTTAGAATAAATAAAATATATTTGCTTTTTACAAGTTGTTGTAAATTAATGATTTAGATTTAATGCTCTGGTTTATTTTAGAGAAAACATATACAAAGAATGAAAAAACTAACACTAACTACTTTTGGATTATTGCTTGCTTTTAGCGTTTTTGCACAAGAGAAAATAGAAACACCAACTACTTTTTTTGTACCCAAAATTTCTTATTTAGATTCCCTTAAAAAAACGTTCAACGTTCATGAAACCAGTACTTGTATTGATCAACGTTGGATGAAAGAATTATCAGATGCATCACTTTCAAACGAGATGTTTTATGATATTGAGAATCTTAATATAGATGAAAAAGTGTCTTATGATTTAGATACAGATTTACTTAAGAAGCGATTACAAAAATTAGATGTACAATCTCCTTTCGTAATTGAATACAATCCAGCTTTAGAAAACGTAATTAAATCCTTTTTAAAAAATAGATCTAAAAGTTTTGAACGTCAAATGGCATTAGCCGAATATTATTTCCCGATGTTCGAAGAAAAATTATCAAAATATAATTTACCTTTAGAAATTAAATATTTAGCCATAGTAGAATCCGCTTTACAACCAAAAGCTAAATCTAAAGTAGGAGCGGGTGGTTTATGGCAATTTATGCCGGCTACTGGTAAACAATACAAGTTAGATATTTCTACTTATGTGGATGAACGCCACGATCCTTTAAAATCAACGGAAGCGGCCTGCCATTATATGATGAATATGTATGAAATCTTTGGCGATTGGAGTTTGGTTTTAGCTTCTTACAATTGCGGACCAGGAAATGTTTCCAAAGCCATCAGACGTTCAGGCGGAAAAACCGATTATTGGGAAATTAGAAAATTTTTACCACAAGAAACGGCTAATTACTTACCTGCTTTTTTAGCTACTATGTATATTTATGAGTTCAAAAAAGAACATGGTTTAGTACCAAAGAAAGCTGAATTGACGTATTTTGAAACGGATACAGTTATGGTGAAACACGCTATGACTTTTAAACAACTATCTGATTTATTAGATATTTCGGAAGAACAACTAGCTTATCTAAATCCAATTTATAAATCTAATTATATTCCTTCTTTTGAAGATGAACATTTTTATTTGCGTTTACCTAAAAGTAAAATAGGTGTTTTTGTTTCAAATGAAGAAAAAATTTATGGTTACTTAGTGTATTTGGAACAAGAAAAAATCAGAAATTTAGAATTAGCTCAAGTAAGAAAACGAGACAGTATTGCTAAAAAAGATTCGCTTGCTCTTGTTTCTAATTTAAATTTTAAAAATACGGATTCAGTAGAATATGAAGAAGTAATTAAAAAGCGTACGAAAGAAGTTCTTAGTAAAAATTATCACAAAGTTAAAACAGGAGAATCTCTTGGTGTAATTGCAGATAAAAATAATGTTTCTATTTCTGATTTACGAAAATGGAATAATATCAAAGGAAGTGCTATAAATGCCGGACAAAGTTTGGTTATTCAAACAAAGAAAAAAGTCACGGTCAATGAAGTCATCAAAAAACCAAAGAAAAAAATAGAAGTTGTAGAACCTGTTGTTGAAAACGCTGTAGCTGAAAACACAGAACTTCAAAACCCACAACAAGTTAAACCGAAAACGGAAAACAAATATGCTGCTGCTAAAAGCAAAATAGAAATCAAAGAAGATTATTACATCGTACAAAAAGGAGATTCTATTTTTTCGATTACTAAAAAATTCCCCAACTTAACAGCAGACGATTTAAAAAAGAAAAACGACTTAAAAACAGATAACATACAACCTGGAATGAAATTGAAAATTCAGGGTTAAAGTTACATACAGTTTTTAAACGCAGCAGTTTTCAATATTTTGAGAATTGCTGCGTTTCTTTTTTTATTTCTTTAAATTGCAAGTATATTTGTTTGTTTAATTTCTTACTGTTGAAACATTTATTTTTATTCGTTTTATTTTGTCTCTTTTCGTCTTGTATGGATTCACAAGATAAGAAGAAAGTGTCTCCACCTAATCATTATCTTCAAGGTAATGCCATAACGGTTGTGATTCCTATTTCACTTTGGAATAGTAGCGTAGGTGAGGAGCTAAGAACCGTTTTTGCTGCACCTATAATGGGGCTTCCTTCTCATGAAGTTTTATTTACTTTACATCCGGTTCATTCTTCCTATTTATCTGGAGAGGCTAAAGTTTCTAGAAATATTTTGATTGTTTCCAATCAGTTTAAAAATAAAGTGTCTTATGTGAGTGATAAGTTCACCAAAAAGCAACATATTTTTACTTTAGAAGGTTCTAACGAAACGAAACTTTTAGAATTACTCCAACTACATGCCAAGGAAATCAAGGATAAATTTTATAACTCTGAAATTTCACATCTTTTAGAACACGTTAATCCTAATTTAAAGTTACAGCAAAAAGTTCGTAAAAAATTCGCTATTGATATGACAATTCCTAAAGCTTATGTTAAAGGTTTAGAAAGTGAAAACTTTATGTGGTTACGAAAAGAAGTCGGTGCAGGAAATAATAATATCTTACTATATACTGCTAGTTACAGTGCTTTATATAACAAGAACCCTTTCATTACAAATATGCTTTTTATTCGAAATCAGGTGACTAAAAAATATGTTTTAGGAAAAACTAAAGGGAGTTATATGATGACAGAACAATCTTATTATCCCAATTTTAGTACTACTCGAATTCATTCAAATGTAGCTTACGAAATGAGAGGTTCTTGGGAATTTCACAATGATGTAATGCATGGTCCTTTTATTAATTTTGCGATAAGAGATCCTAAAAGAAAACGTTTCATTATTGTTGATGGTTTTACTTATAGTCCGTCTCACTCCAAAAAAGCGTTATTATTTGAAATGGAAGCGCTTATTAAATCTATTAAATCATTATAAATGACAGAATTTCAAATTAAGCCGTTTGAGGCACTTTCTACAACTGAGTTATATCAAATACTGCAATTACGATCAGAAGTCTTTGTAGTGGAGCAAAATTGCGTTTATCAAGACGTTGATGGCAAAGATTTAAAAGCTTTTCATGTCTTAGGATATCAAGACAATATTTTGGTCGCTTACGCTCGTTTATTTCGACCGAATGATTATTTTGAAGAAAGTTCTATAGGTCGTGTGATTGTCAAAGCTTCACATCGGGAACAAAAGTTGGGTCATGATTTAATTCGAACAGCGATTGAAACTATAGCTTCATTGTTTCAGGAAACCAGAATTACCATTTCAGCTCAATTGTATTTACAACGTTTTTATGAAAGTCATGGATTTGTCAAACAAGGAGAAAGCTACTTAGAAGATGACATTCCTCATATCGAAATGAGAAAATTGTAATTATTCTTCTTTAAACAATTCGTAGATTTTATAAAAAAGCATAAACAAAAAAAACAAAAAAAGAGGCAAGCAAATATAGAACCCAGAACGAATGCCAACTACTTTAAAATAACAAGTTACGATATACAAAACTGTTGGTAATATACACCAAATAATAAGCCGTCTATCCATTTTAATTTTAACTAAGTATTTAATTACAAATATTTAAGTAAAATTAATTTAATTTATGATGATTACGGTACGGATTAACCTCAATAAAAGTTAAATTTTTGTGTTTTTCATGTCATCTTATTGTGGTGTATAAGATTACAAAAACTATAATTTATAAGGTTAAATTTTGGTGATGACTAATTCTACTCTTCGGTCAAATTCTGAGCCTTTTCCAAGAGGTTGTGTGTTGCCATAGCCTTTGAAGGTTAATCTAACTTTGCTTATTCCACGTGATTGTAAAAAATTGTAAACCCTTTCTGCCCGATTTTTAGAAAGTTCTCTTTTTTTAGTATCTCGGTCAATGGCTTCTTTTTGAAAAGTAGGAGTGCAGCATACATGACCTTGAATTTCAACCTGAATGGTAGGATATCTTTTAAGAAGGACTATAATTTTTTCTAATTCTTTCTTTGCACTTTCTTTTAATTTACTGCTTCCGGCATCAAATAATAATTTGTCTAGATAGACTCGGTCACCCACTAAAGCATTTTTTCTAATCGTACCATACAAGCCAGGAATATTCAAATCTTCTACTACAAAAGGTTTGAAATTTAAAATAACATCTACACGACGGTTTTTGGATCTTGCTTCTGGAATATTTGTTTCTAAATCTTCATCTATAACTACTTTTCCTTTTCCTTGAATAGTTACAATAATTTTATATTTGACGCCTTTTTTCACTAACATGTTTTTCACACTATTCGCTCTGTCTTGTGATAATTTATAGTTATAATCCACTTTCCCTACATCATCACAATAGCCGTAAATAGATACGCTTTCTAGTCTGGAAGTGTCAATTAAACTTAAGAAATGTACCACGCCGTCAGACTGTAACGTTTTGATTTCTCTTACATCGGTGTCAAAATAAATGGAATGAACGGTTTGTTCTTGAGCAAATGTCAAAAAACTAAAAATAAAAAAAACAAATATGATTTTTTTCATATTATTTCTTTAGAATTTTCGAATATTCTGCTTCATTATTTAGGACTTGTTGTGCGCGAAGAATATCAGAATATTTGGTAGAAACATAATCGTAAAACGCTGTTCTATACCCATATCTTAATAATAATTCTTGAAGCAATAATCTTTTTATTTCTTCCTTATTTTTATCTAATTCTTTATCTTTTGCTCTTTCTATAGCCAATTCTAACTGTTTAATTTCTGGCGCTAATTCATTGTCTACATTATCTTTTTTAGCCGCCTCTAATAGGTTTTTTAAAGATTTGTCTGTATTAGTGTTAATGGCTATTTTCTCTTTCTTTAAATAAGCTTTAAATTCATTAAATTCGGCATCAGAAATAGAACTTATGGTTTTAGCGGTTGGATTTCTATAATATAAAATGTTTCCAAATTCAAATACTGCGTCAGAATTCCCAACACTTAAACCGATAGCACTTTTTTTCATATCGCTAATTTCAATGTCTGGTAAAACGCCACCACCATCATAAACGGTTCGTCCGCCTTTGGTTTTAAAAGCATTAAATTCTTTTTCAGATTTTTTTATGGGTTTCCCATTAACGTCTTTTTTACTGTAATTAGTAGCCTGAATACATCTTCCGGAAGGCGTGTAATATTTAGAAATAGTAATTTTTACCTGAGTACCGTAAGATAAATTAAAAGGGCGTTGAACCAATCCTTTTCCAAAACTTCTGTTACCTACAATAACTGCTCGGTCTAAATCTTGCAGCGCACCAGATACAATTTCTGAGGCAGAAGCACTTCTATCATTTACGATAATCGCTAATGGAATGTCAGTATCAATAGGAGCATTTTTGGTTTTATAAATTTGATTGTGTTCTTTATTTTGTGATTTAGTAGTGGTAATAATTTCATTTTTTGGCACAAACAAGTTACATATATTTACCGCTTCATGTAATAAACCTCCTGGATTGTCTCTTAAATCTAAAATAATTTTTTTAGCACCTTGTTCTTTCAAAGAAAGTAAGGCTTCCTTAGTTTCTGCAGAAGCTTTTTCGTTAAATTTCTGAAGTACAATATAGCCAGTTTTATCTTTTAGTAATTTAAAGTAAGGAACGGCCTTAACTTCTACTTCATCTAAAATAATTTGTCCTTTTTTTTGTACTCCTTGGCGGTAGAACACTAAATTGATTTTTGTGTTTTTTGCTCCTTTCATTAACAAGGACGCATCATCCTTAAAGTCTCTTATAAGAACGTCACCAATTTGTGTAATGATATCGCCCGCTTGAAAACCACCTTTGTCTGCCGGCATATTTTCATATACTTCTTTAATGATAATTTGGTCTTCTTTTCGAGTAAGAATGGCTCCAATTCCGGTATATTCTCCAGTATTATTAATTTTGAAATTTAAAACATCTTGCTCATCAAAATATACGGTGTATGGATCTAATTCGGTTAGCATGCCTTTGATAGCCACATCCATTAAGTTACCTGGATTTGTTTCGTCTACATAATTCTGATTCACCGTTTTATATAAGGAAGTAAATATGTCAATTTGCTTCGCTATGGCGAAAAAATCATTTTGAAAACTTACACCTACAAATAAAAATCCAGCAACTACAGTTGGAATAATTATCTTTTTTTTATTTAGAAACCCCATGAGTTTAATTTTTAATTTTTACGAATTTAAATAAAATCTTCTAAATCCAAACTAAAGTTGTGATTTACTTCACAGTTTCTATGAATTTTTGAAATAATTCTTTGGTTCTTTTGTCAATTTCTTGGTAAGATAGGGTTTCTTTAGTTTGATAGAAAAACATGAATGCGTAAGGTTTGTCTACATTTTCTTTAAGTAAATGTTGATTTAAACGGTAACATTCTCTCAAAACTCTTTTGAAATAATTGCGATCAACTGCTTTTTTAAAGTATTTTTTAGAAACGGATACTCCCATCGTAACTTTTTCGCTAGCCTCATCATCTTTAAGAGCAACATAAACCAGACGTAATGGGTATTTCGAAACCGATTTCCCTTTCGTAAACAAGCGATCAATTGTTTTTTGACTTTTGAGTCTTTCTTTATTTGGATAGGAAAATAACATGCGGTAAAGATATAAATTATCAGATTACATTAAAAGTAAAAACCCAAGAAACTAAATTGAATTTAGAATCTCAGGTTTTATTTTAAAGAATAAATCTTTTATTAAATCAATTAGAATCTTTTGATTTTTAAAAAATTACCAAATTTTAACTCGTTTGTCTGGTTCGATATACATGTTGTCTCCAGCTTTTATTCCGAATGCTTTATAAAAAGTTTCAATATTTTGAAGTGGTACATACGCACGGTACTGACCTGGTGAATGCGTATCTGTTTTTACTTGGTTTTTAATGGCTTCATCTCGCATTTTACTTCTCCAAATTGTAGCCCATGACAAGAAAAATCGTTGTTCTGGTGTAAAACCATCAATTAAACCAGGATTTCCTTTTTCTTTTAAATACAATTGTAATCCATCATACGCGGCATTCACACCACCTAAGTCACCGATATTTTCTCCTAAGGTAAATTTACCATCTACATAAATTCCAGGTAAAGGTTGTAGTGCTGAATATTGATCGGCAAGCGCAGTTCCTAATGTGGTGAATTGTTTTAAATCTTCGTCACTCCACCAATTAATTAAATTTCCTTCCGCATTATATCTAGATCCAGAATCATCAAATCCATGAGAAATTTCATGACCAATAACACCACCAATTCCACCATAATTTACCGCTTCATCAGCTCTGTAATCATAAAAAGGAGGTTGTAAAATGGCAGCTGGGAAAACAATTTCGTTGTTGGTCGGACTATAATAAGCATTCACAGTTTGAGGTGACATGCCCCATTCTTCTTTGTCAACCGGTTTTCCTAATTTAGATACATTTTCTTTAGTTCCCCAGCGGCTTATCGCTAATGAATTCTCAAATAAGCTTCCTCCTTGTTCTGGACTTTTAATTTGTAAACCACTATAATCTTTCCAAGTGTCTGGGTAGCCAATTTTTACTCGGAATTTTTTTAATTTTACTATCGCATTTGCTCTAGTAGTTGGAGTCATCCAAGGTAAATTATTAATACGGTTTTCATAGGCTTTGAAAACATTTGCAATCATAGCTTCTGCTTTCTTTTTTGCTTCTGCAGGAAATTTTTTCTCTACATATAATTTTCCTAAAGCTTCTCCTAAAACACCATTTACAGTAGCTAAAGCTCTTTCATTAGCGGGTCTTTGTTTTAAAGCACCTGATAACGTTTTGCTATAAAAATCCCAATCTGTTTTTTCTATAGCTGTTGTTAAATCATCTGCATTAGAACGCAATAAAGTCCATGTCATATAAGCTTTCCAATCTTCAACTTTATTTTCTTTAAGAATGCTTTCTAGTTTTGAAACATATTTAGGTTGTGAAACTATTACAGAATCTAATCCAGAGAATCCAGATTTTTCAAAAAACAATTTCCAATCGGTTGATGGCGCTAATTTTTGTAAATCAGCTATTGCCATTGGATTGTATGTTTTTCTTCGGTCTCTTCTTTCCACTCGATCTAAAGTTGGTTCGGATAAAGCCGTTTCAAATGCTAATACACTAGCAGCTTTTGTGGCCGCAGTTTGACTGTCCATTCCTAAATACCCAAACATTTTAGCAACATGTTGTACGTATTTTTCTCTTTTCTCTTTTGTATCTGGTTTATCAGACGTGTAATAGTCTTTGTCCGGTAATCCTAAACTTCCTGTACCTACATATACTACATTTTTGTTGCTGTTTTTAGCATCAGCACCTACGTAAGCTCCAATAAATCCTAAACTTACATCTGCTTTAGTTTCTACTAACAAATTCATTAAATCGGTGCTGTTTTTAACCGCATTAATTTTGTTCAAGTAAGGTTGAATAGGGGAAATACCAGCTTTATTTCTAGAAACAGTATCTAAAATACTTTTGTATAAATTAATTGCTTTAGCTTGATCTGATTTTGGATCTAAATTTTTATTCGCAACGGCTTCTTTTAAAATAGCCATTACATCGTCATCTGTATTTTTTCTTAGTTCATCAAAACTTCCCCAACGCGTTCTGTCTGCTGGAATTTCAGTATTGTCTAACCAAGTTCCATTTACATAGCGGAAAAAATCTTGCGTAGGAGGAACGCTTTGGTCCATAAATGCGGTATTTATACCAATTTTTTTGCTTGCTTCGATTTGATCTCCTGAAAGTCCATCTTTACCTGGTTGACCATCTTTACCTTTCGTAGATGAACAACTTTGTAAGAGTAATAGTAGCGCTAAGCTACCTAATAATGCTTTGTTTTTCATTATGATTTTTTATAGTTTTTGTTTTGAATGCGTTTGATTTAGTTTTTAAGTATTCTTTTCGTAGTAGTTTGGTTTTCAGATGTGATTTTAACAAAGTAAATTCCATCTGCACTTTGTGTCATATCTAAAGTAGTTTGATTAGTATCGATTTCTAAACCCGATTTTTTCATTAAAATTTTACCAGTTATATCGTATACTTCAATCGTTTCTGGTTTGATATCTCCAAATGAAATAGTAAAAATTCCTTTAGATGGATTTGGATAGATAGCTAAGGTATTCCAATTAAAACTATCAGAAGATAGCGTGCCATTTATTACAAAATCATCCACTTTAACACCTAATTGATTGACACTACTATCAGATATAAATACGATTCTAAAAATCACATTAGTCGCACTATTTAAACTGCTTAAATCATAGGAATAGGTATTAAATGTAGTATTTGTTCCAGTCCATTGAGCCCCAACACAATTGTTACAATCAGTACCACTGGTTTGAGGTGTTCTGTTACTATTATACCAAGCTGATCCAGCCGAACCAAGAACATTCCAGGTATTGCCAAAATTAGTAGAATATTCTACGTAGGCAATATCCCAATTTAATTCTAAATCAAATGCCATTTTAAAACTGATTTGAGGATTTGAAAGCGCTGCTAAATTATAACATTGAGAAATTAAATAAGAAGTAGATGAGTCAGAATAATTTCCAGATAAACTAGTTAAATACGCAGGATTTCCATTAGTTTGTAAAGCATCAGAAGTACGATTTCCTCGAGTCCAACCTGCGCCACTTGATTGTACAATTAATTCATCACTAGTATTTGTAAACGTATTTACTGCTCCAGTTGTTCCAAGATCATTGCTGTAAAAAGCAGTTGAACCAGAATTATTATCTGAAAAAGCATCTCCAGAAGTGGTAATAGTAAAAGATATGTTATGTGCTCCTCTTGTAGCCGTGGTTACAGGTAAATCAATAGTTTGATTTTGTTGTGATGCGATATTTCCAGACCAATTGAATACATATGGAGTAGCGTCTATAGTATAGTTTACCGTTACATTTGAAATAGAATTAGTTCCGCCATTTTTTACTACTATTTGAGGGGTAACACCAGAACCACAATTGATGTTTTGAGTCGGGTTCATTACAGAAACAAATTTAATATCGTTACTTGGAACTTGAACAGGAATATCTGATTGCCAAATTCCTCTTCCGTAAGTAGCGGCTATAATTTTACTATCTTCTAAATTAATTTCTAAATCTCTAACAGAAACATTTGGTAAATTGGTATCAAATGGTTGCCAAGTAGTCATAGAATCATCTTTGTAATATACACCTAAAGAAGTTCCAACATATAAGGGGTTCTCAGTGTTTCTTCCTTGGTGAACGATACAGTTTTTAGAAATCCCAGGTAATCCAGACGCTATATTTGTGAATGAAGTTCCACCATTTGTTGAAATCATTGCCTGTCCAGCGGTTCCAGAAGTAGTTATATAAACAATAGTACTATTAGAAGTGTGTACAGCAATACTAGTAATTTGAGATCCTGCTGAATATACAAGGGTAAATGTTACACCTGAATCCGTACTTTTATATAAGGAACTTCCATTTGAAACGTAAATAATTGCATCGTTGGAAGGATCTATTGTTATGCATTCTAAATTCCCAGAACCTACAGAGTTAGTATTTTGTAACACCCATGCCCCGTTAGTTAATTTATATAAACCATTAAAACCGGAATAAATGTTTCCTTGACTATCTCCTCGTAAAGGAGTTATCCAGTTTCCGTCTATTCCACCCGGTGAACTAGTACCTCCAGTATTAGAGTTTCCACCATTATTTGAAATGTATAAGGAAGATCCATATTGAATAAAACCGTAGTATAAATTACTATCTGTTTGACTTACTGCAGCGTCCATACCGTCAGCACCATAATAATTTTTCCATGCTCCGTTACTAAAAGCATAACCCCCGTTATCTTGTAATCCTCCAACCATTTTTCCAGCCGAAGTTTTGGAAACAGATACTCTGTAAAATTGACTTATTTGTAAACCAGCAGTTAAATCTGTAAAATTAGATCCATTGTTGGTACTTACATAAATTCCACCATCACTTAAACAATATAACTTTCCATTTAAGTATTGTAAATGATGAATGTCAGCATGTGTATAAGCAGCACTTCCTGGACTACTCCAGTTATTCACTTTGGTTACAGTTGCCCCTCCATCTGTAGATTTCCAAACGTTTAAGCAACCTGTAAATACTAAATCTTTGTTCGTATTGGATACAGCCAAAGCCAAATCATACCAAGATTGTGCGGATTCTAAAATATCTGTAGTTCCAGAAGTTTTTGTAAAATTTGCACCACTATTTGTTGAACGATAAATTCCTAATAAACCATTATTAGCAGGTGGACCACTTGTTGGTGTTTTAACACTTAATACATAAATATAATTTGGATCTGCAGGGGTAATATCTAAAAGCATTCTAGAGGTTTCATTCTCTGCCGATAATCCAGAAGTTATATTTGTAAAACTATTTCCAGTATCGGTAGATTTGTAAAATCGATTGTTTGTAGTACCATAAACAATTGTTGGGTCATTAGGTTTAAATCGAATAGAACCTTGTGAAAAATTTCCCGATTGTTCAAGTAACCAAGATGTTCCTCCATTTATTGTTTTATAAATTCCAGCACTTGTAGCACATAATAGAATTTGATTGTTGCTAGGGTGCATAATAATATCTCCAGCAAAATTTCCAGTTCCAGTGAAACTTAAACCGGTGGTTCCCCAAGTTAATCCACCATCTGTAGATTTTAAAACACCAACAGAATAGGTATCCGAAGCATCTTTATCCCCTGTTGTAATGTAAATAACATTTGAATTAGTATGATCTATAGCAATTCCTGAAACACCAATTTGAGGCAATTCATCCGATAAAGGTGTCCAAGTGGAACCACTATTAGTTGATTTCCAAATTCCACCAGCGGGTGAGCCTACATAAATTATATTACTGTTAAACGGGTCAATGGCAACAGCACTTGTTCGTCCTTGACCTGAGGACCAAGAGCCTGTGTTACTATGTGTGAAAGGTCCAACTGGCTGCCAATTACTTGGAGGTAAGGCTAATAAAGATCTATTATTGCTATTTTTTACAGCATTTTTTTCTTGCCAAGCCGTCCAAAGTTGTTGTGGAGTACTAATAGTCCCGTCTGGATTTAGTTGATTTTCATAAAAACTTTCCCATCTTTTAAAAGGTTTATGGCCACTTCCTTTAAGATTCCTATCATGATTTTTCCAATAAGCATTGAAAGCATCTACTTCTTTTTGAAAAGTTGTTTTTTTCGAAACATCATTACTTATTTTGGAAGCATCATTAGTAGTATTCCAAGGAGAATTTGGATTAAATTGTGCAAAAACGCCTGAGGAAACGAATAGAACGAACGCTAAGTATTTGTTTTTCATAATTTTAGTAGTTTGTTTGGATAACAAATCTATTAAAAAAACAAACAGGATGATCAAATACATTTGTTAAATTCTATCTTGTTGTGAAGAAAGTGTAGTATTTTTGTAAAAAATATTTGGAATTATGTTTAAAAATAAAAAAATATCCGTCTTTTTTCTAGTTTTATTAGTGGTGATTTTTATTTCTATTTATTCACTTATGAATAGAAAAAATTTACCAGTTATTACACCAAGAGATGTAAATCCAGAATTAGTAGATTCTTTAGTGCAACATATTGGATATAATCATAAAATCGCACCTTTTGCTTTTACCAATCAAAATGGAGAAAAAGTAACTAATAAAGATTACGAAGGGAAAATTTATGTAGCCGATTTCTTTTTTACAACCTGTCAAACTATTTGTCCTAAAATGACCGATAACATGGCTTGGTTGCAAGAAAAAATTAAAGATAATCCCAAAGTAAAATTACTCTCTCACTCCGTTTTTCCTAATGAAGATACGGTTGAAGTATTAAAAAAATACGCCAAAGAAAAAGGCGTAATCGATTCCAAATGGAATTTAGTCACAGGTGATCAAAGAGAAATTTATAAAATAGCTCGCCAATCGTATTTAGTAGTAAAAACGGGTAAACCTGAAGAAATGTTCGATATGGTGCATACTGAAAATTTTGTTTTAGTCGATCAAAAAGGAAGAATTAGAGGTTTTTACAACGGTTTAAATATCGATAAAAAGGTAAAAGGCGAACAAAACTTAACGCAGTTATTGGAAGATATTGAGTTTTTGAGTGAGAAGGATTAATTATACTTCATTTTCCTTAAAATTCGTAAACTCTCTTTAAAATAGATATATGCCAATGAGTTTTTATAGGCTTTTAAAACACTTTTGGCTTCAATCAATTTGTGTTTGGCTTCTTTAAAATCGTTTAAATAACAAATCATTAAGGTGTGCGGAATTCGTAAAACTTCTATTTCTGAAACTTCTTTGTTTTTATGTAAATTTTGTATCGTTATTAAAACGGAATTGTAAATATGATGCAGTAATTTTTTGTTGTATTGCGGCGGTTCAAATAACAGTTGGGTTTCCATTTTATAATAGCCATTATCGTAAAAATAAAAGGTTAATTTTTCTAACGGATAATAACTGGTTTTGTCATTTAATCCTAATTTCACATATTCTGTAATCGTAAAACTTTCCGCATCGTAACTAATAATTACTTCATCTTGATTGGAATAAAACAACTTAATCTGTTCGTTTATTAATTCAATATCTACCCTAGAGTAAAAGATTTCGTTTCGCACCACCTTTTTTTTCCCAGCCCAACACACCACAAAGTTTTCTTTAAAAACCTGATACTGATTGTCTAAATCTTTATGTCGAACCGTAATAAAATCTAACACACCATCTAAGGTATGTTTGATGTTGTTTCTCGAATTGTTTTCAATACTAATCACGGTTTCCACATTGGATTTGGATAGCGAAATTTTTTCTTCTGTGGGCGAAGTATTACTTCCAATTCGAATGAAAGTTGTTCCTGTAAAAATCGTGTAAATGTTTTTCTTAAAGTAAGAAACTTTGTTTTTAGGTTTTATCGTGACTAAACCCACCACTTTTTCCTTGGGTAAATTCGGAAATGGAATATTATCATAGGTTATTTTAGGTGGATTTTCTAAATAAGCATTCACTAAATTTTGAATGCGACTGTCATCAAAAAAATCGTCGCCTACAATTTCATTATCATCATCTTCTACACCTACAACAATATATGAATTGTTAAACGGATTCGAATTCGAAAGGGCACAAATGTGTTTTAAAAATTTCCCTTTTCCTTCTTTAGTATGTAAATTTAACTGGCGTTTTTTGTCATAAAAACTGTTTTCGTTATTATGAGCCAATAAATTCTTTATGAGAAGGCGTTTGTTTATCATTTTTTATTTGATGAAATTATTATGATTGTCAGCTTGAGCGTCCCTAAGTTTCGGGAGAAGACCTTTGTAATTAAATTTCGAAAATAACTTTGCCACGAATTCACTAATTTTTTATGGTTAACTATTCGATTTAATTCGAATTTTCATCAACGATGAACTAATTATTACGTTTTCATTTTAAAAAATTCGAAAATTCGTGACTAATAATCCAAAAACACAATCAACGGAAATTTTTAAATAAAAAACAAATACGTCAACTTTTTTTACCATTAATTAAGTAATATTTAACCTAAATGAAACTTAATTTTTAAATAATTATTTAAGGAATTTTAGTTCCAATGCTTTCGGTCCAAATCGCAAACCAATCTTCTAATTCTAGTTCGAAATGGTTTAGTTTATGAAAAGTTTTAAATCGCTCCACACTCGTTGTCCCCACAACCGGTTTAATTTGTGCCGGATGTTTTAAAATCCAAGCTAACAGCAAAAGATCTTCGGGTAGATTGTATTTTAAAGCCATTTTTTTCAACAATTCTTTTAATCGAATCGTTTGTGGAATTGCTTCTTTATAAAAAGCACCTAACGGATTCCAAGCCATAGGTTTAATGCCGTGAAGTTGCATATAATCCAATTCGCCATTTAACATAGGATCTAAATGCGTGGCCGAAAATTGTATTTGATTGTAAGCAACAGCCGTGTATTTTCGAATCAAATCGGTTTGTGAAGGTGTAAAATTCGACAAGCCAAAATGTACAATTTTACCAGAAATTTTTAGTTCTGAAATGGCTTCTGCTACTACTTCGGTTTGCAATAACGGACTTGGTCGATGTAATAGTAATACATCAATATAATCGGTTTGTAAGTTTCGTAAAGAATTTTCTACGCTCGAAATAATATGTTCTTTGCTGTAATCGTAATGTTTTATCGAATAATTTCTATTGTCAGAAATCATTTTTATACCACATTTGGTAATAAAACCTACTTGTTCTCTGTCAATTTTCATTCCAGCCCAAGCCTTTCCAAAATCGGCTTCTGTTGTATAACCGCCATAAATATCGGCATGATCGAATGCATAAATCTTCTCAGACAAACAGGTTTCAATAAGGTTCTGAATGGCAGCAGTATTGTACTTTTTTCCCCAATCGCCCCAATTCATGGTTCCGGCAATAATTGTTGAGGTTGGTATCGGCATAAGTGTAAATTTTCATTAAAATTAGTAAGTATTTTTTAATTATGCATGAAAAAACGCTAATTAGGTATAATTTAACCGTCAATTAACATTTAGAAAGCTTGTTTTTCATGGAAATCTGCTAAGTTGCCATTCTTTAGTTTTTCTACTTTTCTCGATTCAAAACATAATTGAACCAGATCATAACAAATATTCCAAACGTAATAATCCAGGTAAATCTTTAAAATCCCTGGCAATCCAAACTAAACTCTTAATTATTCACTAAAATTTCACCTTTTCCCTATAATTTAACGGACCATTAACAACAAAAAATATTTTTATATTCCAACTTGC
>CAZULO010000015.1:27645-30150 GCA_964621245.1 uncultured Flavobacterium sp. | reverse complement strand
TCAGGAAAATCTCTATACGCATAATATTGTAAGACTTCTTCAATAGCTAATTGTAAAGCTTTATTGATGGGCACATAAATATTTCCTAATCGAAAATCTATTTGAGATAAATTCATGTAATAATCGGTGAAAATGGGAACTGATAAACTGTTATTAATTGCTTCGTTGGTTTTGTTGTAGTTTTCGGTTTGTTGTTCTTTAATAATGGAACAAGTCGCTAATCGCAATTGCGCAAATTTGTCTTTGGTGGCGCCATATCCAAATAATCGGCATACTAAACCTCTGTATTTATAGGTGTTGCAACTTCCGTTATGTAAATCTAAATCGGAAATCGGATTATAATTATAACAAATAGGGTTGGAGTGATGGTTTAATTTTTCTAGTATAGTTTCAGCTTCACCAATTTTAAACAAGTGAAAAGCCCAAGGTAAAAATTCAAGTGGAGAAGCTTCCATAGTTGGATTTGTACAACATTTTCCGCAACCAGCGTTACAAAATAAACGTGTTGTGTTGGTAAATGTTTTTAATTCTTCTTCCAAGCGACTGAATAATATTTCAATTTCTTGGACTTTACTTTTTATGGACATTCTTTTTTTTGGCGAATTTACGTTTAAAATTATAAATCCCGAAAATATTAAAGTTTTAAAGCCAAGAATTCTCGAATTAAATTAATATTTATGTAGAAAAATTACTAATTCGGAAATTCGCGGTAAAAAACATTATCGACAAGATAAATTATAATTTAAGCAATATTTTTAAAACCATTTGGTAAAGGTCGGTAGGCGTAATATTGTAAAACTTCTTCAATAGCATATTTCAAAGCTTTGTTTATGGGTAAAATAATATTTCCTAAATGATGATCAATTTGTGATAAATTCATATAGTAATCTGTAAAAATCGGAACAGGAAGTCCTTTGTTTATTGAATCTGTTGAATTAGCAAAATTTTCAGCTTGTTCATTTTTAATAATCGTACAAGTCGCTAATCGTAATTGTCCGTATTTATCTTTTGTGGCGCCATAACCGAATAAACGGCAAATTAATCCGCGATACGGATAATTGCTACAACTTCCGTTTACCTTATCTAATAAAGTTAATGGGTTGTAAATAAGGCAAATAGTGGAGGATTTTACTTCTAATTCTGCCAATACTTTTTCAGCTTCACCATTTAAAAAAATATGAAAAGCCCAAGGTAAAAATTCTAACGGAGAAGCTTCTATGTCGAGTTTAGTACAACATTTACCACAACCTGCATTACAATGCAACTTGGTTTTTGTTTGAAACGTTTTTATTTCAACATCTAACTGACTAAACAAGTGTTCAACAGCGGCAACCTTACTTTCAATGGACATTTTTTTACGAATGTACGCTTTAATACTGCCGAAACAAGTTTATTAATCACAAACTTAGTAATATAGTATTTAATTTTCTTTACCGCAGATTCGCAGACTGTTTAAATTTTAAAAATTGGTAAATCTGTTGTCGAACTTTTTTATTAATTATTCAAAAAAAATCCCTAACTATAAATAATTAGGGATTTGATATAAAATTTAAAACTAAATTAATTCACCATGATTTTTTTAGTTAAACTTCCGTTTTCAGCAGAAATTTGTAAGAAATAAAATCCTTGAGGTAAATTGTTTAATTTACACGTATTTTGATTGAAAATTGGATTTTCAATTTCTTTAATTATTTGCCCATTAATATTTACTAAAGTCAATTTAATAATTGATTCTGTTGTGAAAATTTCCACTTCATTTGAATTGGTTGGGTTAGGGTAGATGCTTACAGCGTTATCAGCTAGGAATGATTCAGAAGATAAAGGGACTCCCCATATGCTAGTAACATATTCAGGATGATCGATAAATGGATTTCTATTGTTTTGATGTATAAAAGAAGCATTGTTCCTTTTAATTTCTTTTAAACTTACAGGATCTTGGGCATTCCACGTTAATAAAATTTCTAAAAATGTTGAATTAAAAACTTTGTTTGTAGAACCATCAAACATTACTCTACAATCAACAGAAGTATAATTTGAATATAATTCATCCATATCATCTTCATATCTAGTGGCAAAATATAAATATACACGAGCAACATCTCCTTTAAATTCATTAGCTGGTTCAAATACTGTTCCGGAAAATCCAATTGAATAACCAGAATTTAAAGCTGTTCCTAATTTTGATCCATTTGTAGAAGTGTAAGAAGCTGAATTTACTACTCCAAAAGGCCAATCGTCATGAATACCATTAACTTTTCCATCAGTTGGATATACATGATGTATATCACCTTTCATAATTAGATATTGGGGAAGTGCTGGTCCACTTGTGTTATGCCCAAAATATGATTGCGGTATTAAATGCTCTCTGTTATAACAATCACCTTCAATAGAAAAGTTTGGAGAATTTGTACTACCGCATTGACCTTCATTTGCACCTAGCTCCTGATTAAAATTAAAATTATGTACATCTGGACCATTTGGAATTTCAGTATAAATATCAACAAT
>CAZULO010000015.1:2999-27545 GCA_964621245.1 uncultured Flavobacterium sp. | reverse complement strand
AATGAAACACTTGATAATACTAATAGTAAATATTTTTTCATAAAATTGGGGATTACTTATTTCTAGTTAATAAAGCCATGTAAAATCCGTCATAACCCGATTCGTAGGCTAATACTTTTTTATCTTCTACAAAGGTAAAGTTTTTTCCGATTTCTGTTGTTAAAAACTTTTCAACTTGTTCCTGATTTTCAGAAGGTAAGACGCTACAAGTAGCATAGACTAATTTTCCACCTGGTTTTACTATTGGGGCGTAACTTTCTAAAACTTCAGCTTGTACTTTTCTGATATTATCAATAAATTCTGGTTTCAATTTCCATTTTGCGTCTGGATTTCTTTTTAAAACACCTAAACCACTACATGGTGCATCAATCAGTACTCTATCAGCTTGACCATGAAGTTTTTTTATGACTTTAGTGGTATCAATCACACGATATTCAATATTGTGAATTCCGTTACGTTTGGCACGAATTTTTAATTGTTTTAATTTGCTCTCATACAAATCCATAGCAATAATTTGCCCTTTGTTTTGCATTAAACAAGCCATATGTAACGTTTTTCCTCCGGCACCTGCACAAGTATCTACAACGCGCATTCCAGGTTGAATATCTAACATATGTGCAACCATTTGTGAAGAGGCATCTTGTACTTCAAACATTCCGTTTTTAAAAATATCTGTCATAAAAACATTGGCTCTTTCATCTAAAACCAAAGCTTCAGGATAATTTTCTATTGCTTGCGTGTGAATGTCTAGCTTAAGTAATTCTAATTTTAAAGCTTCTTTTGTAGTTTTAAGCGTATTGGTACGTAAAATTACTTTTGCTGGTTCATTTTGAGCCTTAATTTCTTTAGACCAAATTTCTTCACCTAATTCTTGAACGCCAATTTCGTCCATCCAATCCGGAATCGATTCTTTAAATTTTCTATTTTTAGATAATTCATCAAATTTACCTTTAATTTTTCGAACAGGTGTGCCTTCAAAATATTTCCAATCTGGTAAAGTATACCCTTTTAAAGTGGCCCATACAGCGAACATTCTCCAAATATCATCTCTAGTAAAAGGCTCTTTTTTAATTTCCGCAATTTCTGCATATAATCGATTCCAACGAACGATATCATAAATGGTTTCTGCAACAAATTTTCTATCGCTGCTTCCCCATCTTTTGTCTAATTTTAAGGCTCTTGCTACTACTTTATCTGCATATTCTCCTTCATTGAAGATGGCCATTAAAGCATCTATAACTGCAAAACTTATGTTTCTGTGAAATCTCATGTATTTTATAAATAAAAAATGCCTGCAAAGATAGTAATTTTATACTAGCTACAAGCGATTATTATTTCAAATATAAATGAATTAAAACAAAAAAGCCGATGATTAGTCGGCTTTTAAATTATCTTCTTCCTCTTCCAGAACTTTCGTTGTTTCCTCTTGGTTGCGAATTTCCTCTTGGCGCTTCCATTCTCGGTTGCGAACCGCCACCTCTAGGTGATTCCATTCTCGGTTTCGAATTTCCTCTAGGACTTGATTCAACTCTAGGTTTGTCACTTCCTCTTGGTGCTTCCATTCTAGGTTGAGAACTACCTCCTCTAGGTGATTCTATTCTCGGTTGTGAATTTCCTCTTGGACTCGATTCAACTCTAGGTAAATCATTTTCTCTTGGAGAAATAGTTCTTGGTTGCGATTCACTTCTTGGTGTTCCAACTGATGTATTTCCTCTTGGAGCTGAATCTATTCTTGGAGAACTAGATCTTGGCTGAGATTCAGTTCTTGGATTTCCAATCGATGCATTTTCTCTTGGAGTTACAACTGATGTATTTCCTCTTGGAGCTGAATCTATTCTTGGAGAACTAGATCTTGGCTGAGATTCAGTTCTTGGATTTCCAATCGATGCATTTTCTCTTGGAGTTACAACTGATGTATTTCCTCTTGGAGCTGAATCTATTCTAGGAGAAATAGATCTTGGTTGAGATTCAGTTCTTGGAGTTCCGATTGATGCATTTCCTCTTGGAGAACTATTGTTAGAATTTAAATCTCTTGTTCCCGGTGTACGGGTTTTAATCTCTCTATGATTATCCATTTCATATCTGTTAGAATAGCCACTGTTTCTGTGTGAGAAGGAACGATTTGGATGATTTCTTTCATAACCGTTACCTCTTCTTCCATAATAAGCATTGTAGGCAGAATGACATCTTCTGTACGAAACATAATTATAAGAATGTCCGAAATTGATGTGAATGGAAATATTGTTTCTATATCTAAAAATTGGATAAGGAGACCAATAGGAATAATAGGAAGGGTAATAATTCCAATACCAAGTAGAACAATAAGGACGATAGTGATTTACCCAAAAGGTATTATAAATTACAGGTGTATGAACATAAATAGGCTCATAAATATAGTTGTTTCCATACATATAAACATCTCCAACTACTTGAATTTGCACTCGGTTATTGCTGTCTTTTTCAATTTCAACTGTGGCTACATCTTGAAAAACATCTTTTTCTAATATGGCCTGAATTACAACTATGTGCGCTCTTCCTTCAACAGATTCAACTACACGTAAATAATCTACTTGATTGTCGTTATTTAAATCTAAATTAGAAATTTGAGATTTTGGATCATTCAATCTCCTTTCAAAATCTTCTAAATTGGATGCGTCTCCAAAAATAGATGCTACCGCTTTTAAATCTAAGTTATCACTGATGTCGCTGCTGTTTGCAGTCACGGTAGTTTTATCTTGTGCTATTGAAGGTAAGGTCAGTAGTAGTGATCCAATTACCAAGGTAAATAATCTTGTTTTCATAATATTAAGTATTTAGTTTCTAACTCATTTCTATTTCCAATTATTGTGCCAAAGTTAATTTTGTATATTTTGCAGTTTTATAAATTATTGTACATTAGCCTAAAATAAGGTGTTTATGAGAATTTTAGTTTTACTTTTATCGTTATTATTTGTATCATGTAAATCAACTTTTAAAGTCGTTGAAAGAAAAGATATTGTGTTAGATTCAGTTGGAATTAGAGCAATTTTCCCAACAATTGATGGTGTTTGGTTTGGAGGAACGAATTCTAAAGCAGGATTTGTAAGTTTTCAAAACGATACCGATACTAAAATTGTGAAACTTCAAAAAGAAATAACTGATTTTAGGAGTATATCGAATTCAAATAAAGGAATTTTGCTGTTAAATGCTGGAACTCCTGCTAACATTTATGCATTATCCACTTTTAATTATTCTTGCGCTTCAAGCTTATTATATTCTGAAAGTGGTGAAAAAGTATTTTATGACAGCATGTTTATTGATATAAAAACCAAATTTGGTGTGATAGTAGGCGATCCTACAGAAGATTGTTTATCTATTTTGATTACAGAAGATGCTGGGACAACATGGACTAAAATTCCGTGTGCTAATTTGCCTAAAACGGTTGAAGGAGAAGCAGCATTTGCAGCAAGTGACACCAATGTAACAATTGTAGATGGTGTTATTTTTATCATTTCTGGTGGAAAAAAATCGAGGTTATTTAAAAGTAAAGACAAAGGCAAAACTTGGCAAGTATTTGACACACCCATTCTTCAAGGTGAAACAATGACTGGAGCCTTTTCGATGGATTTTTATAATACCAAAAAAGGAATAATTGTTGGAGGAAATTATGAGAATCAAAAAGACAATTCAGCAAACAAAGCATTTACAAAAGATGGAGGAAAAACATGGAATATAATTGCACAAAATGAAGCTTTTGGATATGCTTCTTGCGTGCAGTTCATGCCCAAAAGTAATGGAAAAGTAATTTATTCTTGTGGAACTTCTGGTGTATATTATTCTACTAATTTTGGAAAAAAATGGCAGAAAATACTAGAAGATACAGATTTTTATACCTTACGTTTTAGTGGTAAAAAATACATTTATTTAGCCGGTAAAAATAAAGTAACTAAAATAAAAATAAGCCATTAAAATAATGGCTTATTTTGAGTTCAAAATAGTAATTAATTAAAAATCAAGTTGATATTATCTTCTTGGAGGTGGATTTCCTCTACGATTTTTAAGTTTTTCAAGTAATTTTCTATGAAATTCTTGTTCTAATTGTTCTAATTTTAATACTTTTTCAGCAGTAATGACTGGAATTAATTCGGCACGCATTTTCTTTTTCAAAGCCATAACTTCGGCTTCTTTTTCTTCCGCATCTTCAATTTTTTTTAAGGCTTCTTCATCTGAACTGGCCCTCTTTTGCAAACGAAGTTTCATTTGCGCTTCTTTTAAAAGCATTATTTTTTCATCGTATTTATTATAAATAGGCCAGAATTTTTCTGCTTCAATTGAGGTTAAGGCTAATTTTTGAGAAATAAAGGCAATTTTTAAAGATTTAATTCTTTCTTTTCTAGCATCTTGATTTTGTCCAAATCCAAATTGAATAGACAATAAAAAAAGAAATACATATGTAATTTTATTTTTCATTTTATGTTATTTTAAACTTTAATTAATAGTATTTAAATCATTGTAAATCAATTCGTTTTCTAATTCTGACAAATCTGTATTGTCTAATAAAGAACCTACTTCATAAATGTCTAAATCATCGGAATGTAACTCTAAATAATTCATTTCTGCTACTTCATTTTTTTGAACTTCGATTGAATTATATAAAATAGGTGACACAACGGTTAAAATTAAAATCGCCGCAATGCTACCAACTTTATAAAGCATTGTTTTTAAATGAATTACTTTTGGTTGCTGTTTTTGTTTTGCTTTGACTAGAATTTTTTCTTGATTACTTTCAAAATAGGAGCTAGGTACCACAAAACCTGATGATTTGGGAATTACAGAAGAGATCACTTCTCCATTCATTTTCTCTAATAAGCGATCTGAAAAAGTATCGAAATAAGAGGTTGGAGTAGTAAATCCAGTGGTTATTTTATTATTTTCTAATTCTGTTTTCATTTTTGCTGAATTTATTTCAGTTATCTATTTGACCTTATTTTTACGCAAAGGTTTAATTTGATTTTAAATATTCTTCTATTTTTTTTACCGCATGATGGTAATTGGCTTTTAATCCACCTACCGATATATCAAGAATTTCACTTATGTTTTCGTATTTCATTTCTTGAAAATATTTCATTTTAAAAACTAACTGTTGTTTTTCAGGAAGTAAAGCAATAGCTTTTTGTAATTTTAATTGAATTTCATCTCCTTCAAAATACACATCTGATTGTAAATTCATAATTGCTTTTTGTTGGATTTCTTCATTCGAAATACCTTGTTTTTTGGCTCTTTGTTCAATAAAAGTTAAAGATTCATTTGTAGCAATACGATACATCCAAGAATACAATTTACTTTCACCCTTAAACTTAGAAATATTTGAAAAAACTTTAATAAATGTATTTTGCAACACATCGTCGGTATCATCATGATTTAAAACAATAGATCGGATGTGATAGTATAAAGGTTTCTGATATTCTTGTACCAATTGTTGAAACGCTTCGTTTTGCGTTTTCTCGTTTTTTAAAGCTTCGATAAATTGTTTTTCCTCTTGCAAAATTACAACTGATTTTACTATTAGACTAAAGTAACATAAAAAGGTTTAATTTAAGTTTAAATTATTTAAATTCGCTAAAAATTTAAAACATGTTACAAACGGTAATTTTTGATATGGATGGCGTAATTGTTGATACAGAACCTGTTCATCATTATGCTTATTTTCAACATTTTAAGGAGTTAAATATTGAGGTTTCTGCTGAAATGTTTGCTTCATTTACAGGAAATTCCACAAAAAATGTATTTCAGAAAATAAAGGATCATTTTCAAATTTCTACAGAAACAGAAACTTTAGTGCAACGTAAAAGAACTATTTTTAATGAAGCCTTTGACACCAAAGAAGATTTATTTTTGTTAGAAGGCGTAGAAGATTTAATTAAAAAGTTGCATCAAAGTGGCCTACAATTAATTTTAGCTTCCTCAGCTTCAAAAGTAACTATTGATCGCGTTTTTAAAAGATTTCAGTTGCATTCCTATTTCAGTCACATTATTTCTGGTGAAGATTTTCCAGAATCTAAACCGAATCCAGCAATTTTTAATGAAGCAGTTCGTTTGTCTAATACGCCAAAAGAAAACTGTATTATTATTGAAGACAGCACAAACGGTATAAAAGCCGCTCATGCTGCTGGTGTTTTTTGTGTAGGATATAAAAGTATAAACTCACACAAACAAGATTATTCATTAGCCAATATTGTAATTGACAAATTTGAAGATTTAGATTATAGGTCACTTTTAAGTTAATTTAACCTACAGCTTCTTTATAAACTCGTAAGCATTTCTCTCTAGCTTCTTTATGCGCTACAATTGGATTTGGATAATGTAATGTTTCTAATTCGGGAACCCATTTTTTGATATATTTTAAGTCTTTATCAAATTTTTTAATTTGTTCTGTCGGATTGAAAATTCTAAAATAAGGAGCGGCATCTACACCCGAACCCGCGGCCCATTGCCAATTACCTATGTTACTTGCTTGTTCATAATCTAATAATTTAGTAGCAAAATAAGCTTCTCCCCAACGCCAATCAATTAGTAAATGTTTACATAAAAAACTAGCTACTACCATACGAACACGATTATGCATATGTCCGGTTTGATTAAGTTCACGCATTCCAGCATCAACCATAGGATATCCTGTTTTTCCAGCACACCATTTTTGGAATAAAATTTCGTTATTATCCCATTTTATTTCATCATATTTAGGTTTAAAACTTTCTGTTTTTGTATGAGGAAAATGCCATAAAATTTGCATGAAAAATTCACGCCAAATTAATTCTTTTAAAAAAGTATCGTTTTCAAATTTTACAGCATATTGGACTAGTTTTCGGATACTAATTGTCCCAAATCTTAAATGAATGCCTAGTAAAGAAGTACCATTTTTAAGTGCAGGAAAATTTCTTGTAGCTTCATATTCAGCAACTAATTTCTCAGAAATGTTATAATCAGGCAATTGAATTGTTGTTTTTTCAAATCCAATATCTGATAAAGATAAAAAAGGGTAGGCGTGTTTTGAAATCTTATTCAGTAAAGTCTCAGAAGGGTAATTGACTAACTTAGTTTCTTTTAATTTTGCTTTCCATTTATTTGAATAGGGCGTATAAACCACATACGGTTTTCCATCATCTTTAGTAATTTCCGATTTTTCAAAAATAACTTGATCTTTGCAGGTTTTAAATTCGATGTTATGCTTTTTAAACAAATCATTTAGAGCTACATCTCTTTTTCTGGCATAAGGTTCGTAGTCATGATTGGTGTACACTGATTTAATCTTATTTTCAGCAAGTAATTTTTCAAATATATCAATAGGTTTACCATAAAAAACGGCTAAAGATGAATTTTTATTTGCTAATTCCGTATTAATTTTTTCTAATTGCTGGTGAATAAAAGTTACACGGGCATCATTTTTCTCCAAATGTTGTAAAATGGATTCATCAAAAATAAAAATAGGTAAAACGGCTTCATTCTCTTGCAAAGCATGAAAAAAAGCGGTGTTATCTTCAATTCGTAAATCTCTTCTAAACCAAAAAACTGTCATATTATTTAATTTCTCCAAAAAGTTCTATTAATTTTTTTCTTCTGTATTCGAATATTTCATTCAATTTAGGTTGGACTAAAAACGGGTGGACTAATTGTCCTAAAATTCCAAGTGGAACTTTATAATCTATAATATCTTCCATTTCAACTCCGCCGGGAATTTCTTTAATAAAATGTTTATGATGCCATAAAGCATAAGGTCCATATAGTTGTTCATCTACAAAATATTCACCTTTAACCGCATGAGTAATTTCTGAAACCCATTTTGTTTTGATTCCTAAAATTGGAGTCACTAAATACTGAATGATTTGTCCAGCAAACATTGGTCGGTCAGCACCACTTAAAATATCAAAACTCATATATTGTGGGGTAATGGCTTTTAAATTTTTTGGATTTGATAAAAATTCCCACGCTTGCTCTTTTGAAATGGGCAAGTTTAGTTTTGCTTCTAATCTGTAAATTTTCATAGTTACTTATTTTACAGCAAAGATACAATTGTTTAATGTTTTTTATCAAATAGTAAACAAATTTATTTTTTTTATCTTTTAATTAACTTTGAAATTTGAGAAAATACTTTAATTTAGCGAAAAATTTATACTATGAAAAAAATAATTGTATTAAGTATATTACTTATAAGTAGCTTATCTACGGCGCAAATTACCATGCCTCAGGCAAGTCCGATTTCAAAAGTGGATCAAACGGTTGGTTTAACACAAATTGAAGTGGAGTATCACAGACCAAGTGCAAAAGGAAGAGCCGTTTATGGAGAATTAGTACCTTACGGAAAAAACTGGAGAACAGGAGCTAATGAAAACACAACCATTTCATTTTCACAGGATGTTATAATTGATGGAAAACCTTTAGCTAAAGGAATCTATTCTTTATATACTACACCTAAAGCAGATTCTTGGGATGTAATTTTTTATAAAGATATCAATAATTGGGGTTTACCAGAAGAATGGGCAGAAGACAAAGTAGCTTTAAAAACGTCCGCAAAACCAGAAAGTTTAAACAGATTGGTAGAAACTTTTACCATTTCATTTAATAATGTTTCTACAGAATCAGCTAATTTAGAATTATCTTGGGAGAAAACAATCGTATCCATTAAAATTGAAGTTCCTACTCAAAAAATTGTTTTAAAAACTATTGAAGATACTATGAGTGGTCCAACAGCAAAAGAATATTATACTTGTTCTCAATATTATTACCAATCGAACACAGATTTAAACAAAGCTTTAATTTGGATCAATCAAGGTATAGCTTTGTCAGGAGATAAAGTTCCGTTTTGGTACTACAGATTAAAATCTTTAATTCAATATAAATTAGGTGATAAAAAAGGTGCTATTGATACAGCTAAATTATCTTTAGCAGGCGCAACCGCTGAAAAAAATGAAGATTATATTAAACAAAATAAGGATAGTATCGAATTATGGTCTAAGAAATAATTCCTTATCTTAAATATTTTTAAAAACCATTCTAAAATTTAGAATGGTTTTCTTATATACTTTTCAAAGTTTCGACTAAATAATCTATCTCTTCTTTAGTATTATAATGGCTAAAAGAGATTCTTAAAGAAGGCTTTTTTATGTTTTCATCAGATAAAAATGCAGCTAAAACGTGTGAAGGTTTTATGCTTCCACTTTGGCAGGCACTTCCTCTTGAAACTGCAATTCCTTTCATATCTAAATGAAACAAAATCATAGCTGTTTTTTCTTCTGGAAAGGGTAATACAACATTTAAAATATTATAAAAAGTAGCTTCACCATTAATGAGTATTCCTTCAAAATTAGCTTGTAATTGTTCGATGCAATATTTTTTTAATTCAGATATATAATTGCTTTCAGTAGCTAAATTTTCGTAAGATGAATCTAAAGCATGTGCTAAACCTGCAATTTGATGAATCGCTTCTGTTCCGGCACGCAATCCTTTTTCCTGTTCTCCACCAAATAGTAAAGGTTGCATCAATCTGTTTTTTCGAATAAATGCAAAACCAATTCCTTTTGGACCATGAAATTTATGAGCACTTGCTACTAAAAAATCTAGTGGAGTAGCTTGTAAGTCAATTTTTGTTTTACCAATAGATTGTACGGTATCACAATGAAAAATGGCATTGTATTTTTGACAAATTCCTGTCACTCGATTTATATCCAATACAGTTCCAATTTCGTTATTCACATGCATTAAAGAAACTAATGTTGGAATTTGGTCATTTAATTTTTTTTCAAAATCGAACAAATCTAAATTTCCATTTGGCAAAATCTTAATGTATTCTACTTCAATACCAAATTCTTGTTCAAGATGCGTAACGGTGTGTAATGTTGCATGATGTTCAATAGAACTGGTTATAATTTTTTTTACACCATTATTTTTTACCATTTCACGTAAAATCCAGTTTGTACCTTCTGTAGCATTAGCTGTAAATATGATTTCTTGTGCGCTACAATTTAAATGCTTAGCAATTGTTTTTCTTGCCGTTTCTACAATAGATCTGGCACTTCTACCAAAACTATGCGTAGAAGAAGGGTTTCCATAATCATTTTGTAAAACAGCTACCATAGTTTCAATAACTTCTGGACGAATTGGTGTGGTAGCGGCGTTGTCTAAATATATTTTTTTCATAATTTGTAGTTCTAAATTTAACCCAAAAAGTATTGGAGTGAGTGGTTTTTAATTTTGTTTGATGTACACTTCCATAGCACCTAAACCATATTTTCCATAGCTGGCTTCTTGAATTATAATATTTTCATAACGTTTTAAAAGATATTCTAATTCAGATTTTAAAACACCATCACCCACACCATGAATTAATATTACTCGATTATATCGCTTTGAAATGGCAAAATCCATAGCTCTTTTGGCTTCTTCTAATTGAATATTTAGTTTATCGAAGTTGGTTAAATTTGGATTTCTTCCGGTAATTATTTTTTCTAAATGTAAGTCGACTTCAAAAACCATAGGTTCTTTTTTACTTAATTTTGTTAGCACCGAATTTTTCTTTTTCGGAATTTCTTTTTCAGCTAAAACCTGAGAAAGATTGGCTCCAAAATTAATTTTAGGCGCATCTGAAGCAATTTGAATCAATTCTTTTTTATCATAAATCAATTCAAAACCATCTGTAGTTTCAATAATAACTCTGTCATCTGATTGAAAACCAGTTACTTTTCCTTCTAAATTATCGTCTAAAACCTGTACGACATCACCTATATTCATTTTTTTTGAATTTAAATCCGCATCAAAAATAAATAATTCAAATTTAATTTGGTAATTAAAATAGAACTATATAAATTTGTACTCAATGAAAAATAGAATTCAAAATACTTGGTGGTGGAATAACTTACAACTTACGTCGTGAGCAAAACCTCTATTGTATACTATCATACAAATTTAAAAGGCTTGTCAATCACGACAAGCCTTTTTTTTTTAGCATCAATTTGAACATAAAAAAAAAATATAATGACAACTTTTACTTTACACACTACATCAAAAAAATTACTGGCAGACACTTTTACGCCAGTAAGTGTTTATTTGAAGATAAGAGATAAATTTCCAAACAGTTTATTGTTGGAAAGTTCTGATTATCATGCAAATGACAATACTTTTTCTTTTATTTGTTTTAATCCCATTGCCAATTTTAGTGTGGTTAAAAACAAAATTATCAAACAATATCCAGATCAATCGGTGATTCAATTAGAAGCTAACGCTCATGACGTAGTGGCAGAATTAGCTCAGTTTTCTTCGCAATTTGAAACAAATTCAACACAACATAAATTTATTAATAACGGTCTTTTCGGATATATTTCTTACGATGCCATTCAATATTTTGAAAAAATTTCTATTTCAGAAAAATCTATAGAAAATGAAATTCCTTTAATACAATATGCTGTATATCAAAATATTATTGCAATCAATCATTTTAATAATGAAGCTTATATTTTTTGTCATTCTTATGAAAATGCGAATAATATTGCAGAAATTGAGCAATTACTTCAAAACAAAAATTTTGCCTCTTTTAATTTTTCAAAAGAAGGAGCTGTGGTTTCCAATTTAACGGAAGATGATTTTAAGAAAAATGTAGCTTTAGCCAAAAAACATTGTTTACGTGGCGATGTGTTTCAATTGGTTTTATCCAGACGATTTACCCAAGCTTTTAAAGGTGATGAATTTAATGTATATCGTGCTTTACGAAGTGTGAATCCTTCTCCATATTTATTTTATTTTGATTATGGAAATTATAAAATTTTTGGTTCTTCACCTGAAGCCCAGATTGTAATTAAAGATTCGATTGCTGAAATTCATCCAATTGCAGGTACTTTTAAAAGAACAGGAAACGATGAAGAAGATGCGATTTTAGCCAAAAAATTAACCGAAGACGCCAAAGAAAATAGCGAACATGTGATGTTAGTGGATTTAGCCCGCAACGATTTAAGTAGAAATTGTACAGCAGTTCAAGTTGAAAAATACAAAGAAGTACAGTTTTTTTCTCACGTAATTCATTTGGTATCTAAAGTTACTGGAAAATTAAAAGACAGTAAAAAATCAATGAATTTAGTAGCTAATACGTTTCCAGCTGGAACATTAACCGGTGCGCCTAAAGTGAGAGCTATGGAATTAATTGAGGAAATAGAACAAACAAATAGAAGTTTTTATGGTGGTGCGATTGGTTTTATGGATTTTAAAGGAAATTTTAACCATGCCATCATGATTCGTTCTTTTTTGAGTAAAAATCATAAATTGTATTTTCAAGCTGGAGCTGGAATTGTGGAAAGTTCTACAGAAGAAAATGAAACGCAAGAAGTATATAACAAATTAAGCGCTTTACAAAAAGCATTAGATTTAGCAGAATTAATTTAGTGAAAAGTAAATAGTGATAAATGAATAGTTTTACTATAAAATAAAAAAACATGAAAATAGCAGTTATAGATAATTACGATAGTTTTACATACAATTTAGTTCATTATTTAGATGATTTAGGTGCAGAAGTTACTGTATTTAGAAATGATGAATTTGAATTAAAAGAATTAGAAGCGTTTACAAAAATACTTTTATCACCCGGACCAGGAATTCCTAGTGAGGCTGGACTTTTAAAAGAAGTAATTCAAACCTATGCCAAAACAAAAAGTATTTTCGGCGTATGTTTAGGCTTACAAGCGATAGGTGAAGTTTTTGGCGGATCACTTACTAATTTAGAAAAAGTATATCATGGAGTAGCCACATCTGTCATTCAAACGGAAGATGATTTTATTTTTAACGATTTACCCAAACAAATCGAAGTAGGAAGGTATCATTCATGGGTAATTTCTCCAGATAATTTACCAGAAGATTTAATTGTCACTTCAGTGGATGAAAATGGTCAAATTATGTCGGCCAAACATAGTATTTATGATGTTCGCGGGGTGCAATATCATCCTGAAAGTGTACTTACACCAAATGGGAAAAAGATTTTAGAAAATTGGCTTTCCAATTAATTGTCAAGTAATTAGTGATCAAAATAAAGTCTTTATAACTTAGTGCCTTTTGGGCAAAATTTTAGTCTTACCAATATGAAAAATATAATAAACCGATTAATTAACCATGAACTTCTTTCCAAAGAAGAAGCCAAATCCATTTTAATTGAAATTTCAAAAGGATCTTGTAATTCCCATCAAATTTCAGCTTTTTTGACGGTTTACATGATGCGAAATATAACAATTGAAGAACTTTCAGGTTTTCGTGAAGCTTTGTTAGAATTATGCATCCCAGTTGATTTCTCAGATTATGACACCATCGATTTATGTGGAACTGGTGGCGACGGGAAAGATACGTTTAATATTTCAACTTTAGCTTCATTTATTACAGCAGGAGCAGGTTATAAAGTAGCTAAACACGGAAATTACGGTGTGTCTTCCATTTCTGGATCTAGCAATGTGATGGAACAAATGGGAGTTAAATTCTCAAATGACTCCGATTTTTTAAAGCGTTGTTTAGAGGAAGCCAATATTGCTATTTTACACGCCCCTTTATTCCATCCAGCGATGAAACATGTTGCGCCTGTAAGAAAAGAATTAGGTGTGAAAACATTTTTCAATATGCTTGGTCCGATGGTAAATCCTTCTTTTCCCAAATTTCAAATGGTGGGCGTTTTTAGTTTAGAATTGGCAAGAATGTATGCTTATTTATATCAAAAAACACCAACAAAATATGCTATTCTTCATGGTTTGGAAGGTTTTGATGAAGTGTCTTTAACGGATACCGTTAAAATTATCACAAATACTACAGAATCATTAAAAACACCAGCAGATTTTCTTTTTGAACCGATTCAACTAACAGCCATAAAAGGCGGAGAAACGATTGAAGAATCAGCCAAAATATTTTATCAAATTTTAAATGGTGAAGGTTCAGAAGCTCAAAATAATGTAGTACTTGTGAATGCTGCCTTAGCCATTCAAACTATTTCAGAATTAAATTATGAAGCGTCTTTAGAGAAAGCTAGAGAAAGTTTATTCCGTAAAGACGCACTAAAACAATTGAATACACTAATTAATCTTAGCAAATAATGAATATTTTAGACAAAATTATCGCAGATAAAAAACAAGAAGTGGCATTAAAAAAGTCAATTATTCCTGTTTCACAACTTGAAAGTTCCGTATTATTTAATGCTAGAACATATTCTTTATCTAAATTATTACTGAATTCTAGTTCTGGAATTATTGCAGAACACAAACGCAAATCGCCCTCAAAACAAACTATAAATTCTTCTTTTACGGTAGAAGAAGTTGTAAAAGGGTATCAAAATGCTGGTGTTTGTGGTATTTCTGTATTAACCGATATGAAATATTTTGGTGGAAGTTTGGATGATTTACTTCTAGCTAGAGCTTCCGTTTCTATTCCTTTATTACGAAAAGAATTTATTGTTGACGAATATCAATTATTAGAAGCTAAAGCACATGGAGCAGATGTAATTTTATTAATTGCTGCAGTTTTAACTCGTGAGGAAATTAAACGTCTTTCAGAATTTGCTCAATCATTAGGTTTAGAAGTTTTGTTAGAAGTACATGATGAAGAAGAATTACTAAAATCAATTATGCCAAGTTTAAATATGATTGGTGTAAATAACCGGAATTTGAAAACTTTTGAGGTGAGTTTGTCGTATAGTAAAGAGCTAGCTGCTTTAATTCCAGATGATTTTGTGAAAATTTCTGAAAGTGGTATTTCTTCTATTTCTGATGTTAAAGAATTACAACCTTATGGTTTTAAAGGGTTTTTAATTGGAGAAAACTTTATGAAAACAGATAATGCAGGTTTTGCTGCGAGTGAATTTATTAAACAATTATAACAACACAGATTAGATAAATTATATAAATTTTACACAATCTGTATTCCAAAATTAAAAAAATGAAAGTTAAACTTAAAATATGTGGCATGAAATTTCCAGATAATATTTTGGAGATTAGCGCTTTGGATCCTGATTTTTTTGGGTTTATTTTTTATGAAAATTCAGCACGAAATTATACAGAAGAAACAATAATTTCCCTTCCAAAAACCATTAAAAAAGTAGGTGTTTTTGTAAATGAAAAACAGTCGGTTATCATAAAAAAAATTAAAACATTTGAATTAGATTTTATTCAATTACACGGAAATGAATCTGAAAGTTATTGTTTAGAATTAATTAATCAATTAAATCACAATCAGTTAAATACAAAAATTATAAAAGCATTTTCAGTCGCAGATGAATTTGACTTTACCCTTTTAAATAAGTATCAAATAGTAGATTATTTTTTATTTGATACCAAAGGGAAATTTCCTGGTGGAAATGGGACAACATTTAATTGGCAAATTTTAGAAAACTATCCGCTACAAAAACCTTATTTTTTAAGTGGAGGAATTGGATTAAATGAGGTTTCTAGCCTTCAAAACTTTTTACAAACTAAAGCTGCTACCTATTGTTACGCCTTAGATGTGAATAGTCAATTTGAAATAGAAGCCGGATTAAAAAATAAACAACAATTACAACAATTTAAAACACAAATTTATGAGTCAGTTTAAAGTTTCAGAAAAAGGATTTTATGGGAAATTTGGAGGTGCGTTTATTCCAGAAATGTTATATCCAAATGTAGAAGAATTACGCACTCAATATCTTTCAATTATTGCAGAACCTAGTTTTCAGGAAGAATACATGTATTTATTAGAACAATATGTTGGGCGACCAACACCGCTATTTTACGCAAAACGTTTATCTGAGAAATACAATACTAAAGTTTATTTAAAACGAGAAGATTTATGTCACACTGGTGCGCATAAAGTGAATAATACTATCGGACAAATTATCTTAGCCAAACGTTTAGGTAAAACTAGAATTATTGCCGAAACGGGAGCAGGGCAACACGGTGTAGCAACTGCAACAGTTTGTGCCTTAATGGGATTAGAATGTATCGTTTACATGGGTGAAGTAGATATTGAACGCCAAGCACCAAACGTAGCTCGTATGAAAATGTTAGGTGCAGAAGTTCGTCCAGCTACTTCCGGTTCAAAAACTCTAAAAGACGCTACCAATGAAGCTATTCGCGATTGGATTAACAATCCGATAGATACTTTTTATATTATTGGTTCAGTAGTAGGTCCACATCCTTATCCAGACATGGTAGCTAAATTTCAAAGTATTATTTCTAAAGAAATTAAATCGCAATTACTAACCCAAGAAGGTACAGAATTTCCAGATTATGTAATTGCTTGTGTAGGTGGTGGAAGTAATGCTGCTGGAGCTTTTTATGAGTTTTTAGATGATACGCAAGTAGGCTTAATTGCTGTAGAAGCTGCCGGACATGGAGTTGATTCTGGAGAAAGTGCAGCTACTTCGGTATTGGGTAAAATTGGAATTATTCATGGAAGTAGAACTTTATTGATGCAAACAGAAGATGGTCAAATTACAGAACCTTATTCTATTTCAGCTGGTTTAGATTATCCTGGTGTCGGACCACTTCATGCACATTTATGTGATACAGGTCGTGCTGAATTTATATCAATTACAGATGAGGATGCTATGCAATCTGGATTAGAAATTTCTAAAATGGAAGGTATTATTCCAGCTATTGAAACTGCGCACGCTTTTGCTGTCTTAGATAAAAAACAATTCAAACCGACTGATATTGTGGTGATTAATTTATCTGGAAGAGGAGATAAAGATTTGAATACATATATTAATTATTTCGGATTTTAACTTATATCAGAAAGGCTCGCAATGGGATTTGCTAAACTCGAAAAAATAAATAAATTTTTGTGTCTTAGCGTCTTCGTGGCAAAACAAACAAACTTAGTATTTTAAAAAATGAACAGAATTAATCAAAAATTACAAGAAAATAAAAAACTGCTTTCCATCTATTTTACAGCAGGTTACCCGAATTTAAACGATACCGTTTCAATTATTGAAGAATTAGAAAAGAATGGTGTAGATATGGTAGAAATTGGTTTGCCTTTTTCAGATCCATTAGCGGATGGACCAACTATTCAAGAAAGTTCTACACAGGCTATAGAAAATGGAATGACCACCCAAAAGTTATTTGAACAATTAGCTACAATTCGGGAAACTGTTCAAATTCCATTATTAATTATGGGATATTTCAATCCAATGATGCAATATGGAGTGGAAAAATTTTGCCAAAAATGTCAAGAAGTTGGAATCGATGGTTTAATTATTCCTGATTTACCAGTTGAAGAATATCTTGCAGAATATAAAGAAATTTTTGAAAAATACGATTTACAAAATGTTTTTTTAATCACGCCTCAGACTTCAAAGGAACGAATTCTTCAAATTGATTCTATTTCTAATAGTTTTATTTATATGGTTAGTACGGCAGCTATTACTGGTGGTCAATCCGGTTTTGGTGAAGTTCAAATGAATTATTTTGAACGTATTTCAAAACTAAATTTAAAGAATCCACAAATTATTGGATTTGGAATTTCGAATTCCGAAACTTTCGAACAAGCTACTTTACATCAAAAAGGAGCTATTATCGGTAGTGCTTTTATTAAGTTTTTGCACACGCATGCTATTGATAAAATTGGCGAATTTGTAAAGAAAATTAGAATTTAATAACTAATATCAATATTTTATAAATACTTCATATTATATTTATAATGTTATTTTAATTACTTTTAAATTTTAAGGACTCAAACTTAAAACCTCTTGGATTTCAAGAGGTTTTTTTTTACCATTTTTAATATGTTAATGAAATGTTAATTTTTAATTAAACACTTGTTTAAATTAAACGATTGTTTAATTTTGCCTAGTATTTAATACAAAAATGAAATGGAGTACAATTCGAAACAAAATGAAATTTTAAATGTAACGGAAAAACTTTTTGCAGAGAAAGGGTATGATGGAACGTCAATAAGAGATATTGCAAAAGCTGCCGATATAAATGTTGCAATGGTTTCTTATTATTTTGGTTCAAAAGAAAAATTATTAGATGCTTTAATTATCAATAGAGTTTCATGTTTTGGAATGTTATTAGAAACCATACAAATTGAAGCAATTTCTCCTGTAGAAAAAATAAAAAAATATGTAGCTTTATATATTGATAGACTTTATGAGAATAAAGAAGTGTATCAGATTATTAATTTTGAAGTGGTAAATCAAAAAAGGACAAGTCATTATCCCGCTTTTTCAGAAATTAAAAGAAAAAATTTAAAACTTTTAGAAAGTATTTTAATTGAAGGTGAAAATCTTAATTTATTCCATAGAAACTATAATGTACTTTTAATTCCAGCTATTGTAATTGGTACTTTTTCTCAAATACAGAATAATAAAAAGTTTTATATAGAAATGTTACATTTAGAAGATGACATAGCATTTGAAAATTATATTTTGAATGATTTCAAAAAAGAAATTACAAACACAGTTTTAGCAATGATAATTAAATAACAATGAAAATAAATAGTAGCATAATTTTAGCCTTGTTTTCTATTGGAACTATCCAAGCACAAGAAAATAAAATACTATCTCTTAAAGAGGCCATTGAAATTGGAACGACAAAAAGTTACCAAGCCATTTTAGCAGATACAAAGGTAAAAACTTCTGAATGGGAAGTAAAAACAGTTAAAAATAATCAATTGCCAAGTGCTTCATTATCTGGACAATTTTTTAAATTAACTCAAGCGGATATAAAAGGAAACTTAATTCCACAATCGGGTGGTGGTGTGTCGATAGATCAGTTGGCAATTGGTATGGCTAATGTAACCGTACCTGTTTTTAATGGATTCAAAATTAGAAATAGTATCAAAGCTTCTCAAAATTTGAATTTAGCAGAAGTGACTCATGCCAAACATACAAAAGAAGAGATTGCATTATATGTTACGCAGTTGTATTTTGGGATTTATAAAACACAACAAATGATTGCTTTAACAGAAGATAATCTGAAAAGTGCCCACCAACGTGTGTTAGATTTCCAAGCATTAGAGGATAATGGACTTTTGGCTCATAACGATTTATTAAAAGCCCAGTTACAAGAATCAAACATCGAGTTGTCACTAGAAACAGCAAAAAAGAATCGTACTGTTTTAAATTTTCAACTAGTTCAATTTTTACATTTGCCAGAAGGTACAACAATTAGTATTTCAGAAGATAATCTTTCCGTAGTTCCAAATCTTTCTGATGCACCTATTCAAAGAAAAGATTTAGAAGCCATAAATTTTCAAAAACTAGCGGCTAAAAATTATATAAAAATAGCACAAGGTAATTACTATCCATCTTTTAATTTAATTGGTGGTTATATTGCTTTCGATTTAAAAAATGCTATTACAGTAACAAATGCCATGAATTTTGGGGCAGGAGTTTCTTATGATATTTCGTCTATATTCAAAAACAAAAAAAATGTAGAAAAAGCTAAAAGTGAAATGGTAGAAACAGAAAATCGTATGGCCATTTTAAATGAAAAAATAACAGAAGAAGTTCAAGAAGCTACTGAAAATTATAAATTAGCTCTGAAACAAAAGCAAGTTTACGAAAAAGCTCAAGTACAAGCAGTTGAAAACTATAGAATTGTTTTAGATAAATATAATAACGGTTTGTCTAATACAAACGACTTATTAGAAGCGAATGTTGAACAATTACAAGCAAAAATTAATTTCTCACTTTCAGCTGCTGATATTTCACAAAAATATTACGAATTACAATTTCAAAAAGGAAATCTTACGCAATCAATAAATTAAAATATATTCAAAATGGAAAAGAAATCTACCAATAAAAAATTCACATTTATCTTAATTGGATTAGTCGTTTTAGGCGTTTCATACGGTACTTATAAATACAATCATTCGTTATCTCACGAAACTACAGATGATGCACAAGTGGAACAAAATATGACTCCAATTATTCCAAGAGTTACGGGTTATATTAAAAAAATATATGTTAAAGACAATCAATTTGTAAAAAAAGGCGATACGTTATTTGTGATTGATAATAGCGATTATATCGTAAAAGTAGAAGAAGCTAAAGCGGCATTATTAGCAGCAGAAAGTTCATTTGAAGTTTCAAAAGCGGATGTAGGAACGGCTCAAGGAAGTGTTTCTGTAAGTGATGCCAATGCAAAAACAGCGGTAAATAGCATTGAATCGGCACAAATTAAATTGTGGAGAGCCTCAAACGATTTTGAACGATATGAAAATTTATATAAAAATAAATCGATTACCAAGCAACAATATGAACAAGCTTTAGCGGCTAAACAAGAAGCTGAAAATCAATTAAAAATGATGAAACAGCAAAAAAGTGCCACTGATTTTCAAAAAAGTGTAGCCATTACAAAAACAAACGTTTCACAAAAACAAACTTCTGTAGCAGCGGCAAATATTGAAAGAGCCAAAGCAGCTTTAAACGCAGCAAAATTAAATTTAAGTTATACAATAGTAACAGCGGCTACAAATGGGCAAGTTGCGACGATTGATTTGCAACCGGGACAATTAATTCAACCTGGACAATCGTTATTTTATATTATTAATAGTGAGGAAGTTTGGGTAGTTGCCAATTTTAAAGAAACGCAATTAAATAAAATGAAATTAGGTCAATTAGTTGAAATTAAAGCAGATGCTTTTCCAGGTGAAAAATTTGAAGGAACAATCACTTCTTTTTCTCCAGCTACTGGATCTCGATTTTCATTATTACCACCTGACAACGCAACAGGAAATTTCGTAAAAACAGTACAACGTTTACCTGTTAAAATTTCATTAACTGACAAAAATGCAAAAGATAAAATAAATTTACTTCGTTCTGGAATGAATGTAGAAGTAGATGTGTATCTAAAATAAATATGAGTACAAATACAAACGAAGATAGTTTAGTTGAATACGGTTTTAAAAGAGTAATTATCACAATTACCGCTGTATTATGTGCACTTTTAGAAATTGTGGATACTACAATTGTGAATGTAGCTTTAAATGATATGCGAGGTAGTTTAGGCGCGACTTTAACAGATGTAGCTTGGGTAATTACTGCGTATGCGATTGCTAACGTGATTGTAATTCCAATGACAAGCTGGTTATCACAACAATTTGGTAGAAGAAATTATTTTGCAGCCTCTATTATTATTTTTACAACCGCTTCTTTTTTGTGTGGAAATGCATCGGATATTTGGGAATTAATTATTTTTAGATTCATTCAAGGTTTAGGTGGTGGTGCCTTATTAGTAACTTCTCAAACTATTATTACTGAAAGTTATCCAGTTGCGAAACGAGGTATGGCACAAGCCATTTACGGAATGGGAGTTATTGTAGGTCCAACTTTAGGTCCGCCTTTAGGAGGATATTTAGTGGATGCTTATTCTTGGCCATATATTTTTTATATCAACATTCCAATTGGAATTATTGCCGCACTTTTAACCTTGCGTTATGTGAAAAGTCCTAAGTATGGTGAAAAATTAAGTGCTAATCAAGTAGATTGGATCGGAATTGTAACTTTAGCGGGTTTTATCGGATCTTTACAATATGTTTTAGAACACGGTCAACAAGACGATTGGTTCAACAATGGAACTATAATCACTTTATCAATAGTTAGTTTCTTTAGTTTGTTTTTCTTTATTTGGCGTCAATTAACTTATCAATTTCCAATTGTGAATTTAAGGGTTCTTAAGGATACAAATTTAGGAATTGGAACCATTTTAAGTTTTATTATGGGATTTGGTTTATATGGATCCACATTTATCATTCCTATTTACACGCAATCCATTTTAGGTTGGACAGCAACAGATGCAGGTTTGATTTTAATTCCAAGTTCGTTAATGACTGCCTTTATGATGCCTATTATCGGCCAATTACTTCAAAAAGGAATGCCTCAAAAGTACTTAGTTGCCTTAGGATTTTTAATGTTCTTTTGTTTTACATTTTGGATGCAACATGTGATGACACCAGATACCGGAGAAGCGTATATGTTTTGGCCATTAATTATTAGAGGTTTAGGTTTAGGATTGTTATTTGTTCCTATTACTACTTTATCTTTATCTACTTTAAAAGGAAAAAGTATTGGTGAAGGAGCGGCCTTTACAGGAATGATGCGTCAATTAGGAGGTTCTTTCGGAATTGCTATTATTACGACTTTTATCGCCCGATTTAGTCAGGAGCATCGTGTAAATTTAATCGCAAATATTGATGTCACAAAAGTGCAAGTACAAGAGCGTATTACTCAATTGCAACGTGGTTTTATGTCAAAAGGTTTTAGTAGTAATGAAGCGCTTTCAAAAGCACATAAAATAATAGATTTTGGTGTAAACAAACAAAGTACCGTTTTGTCTTATATGGATATATTCTTATACTTAGGTATTTTATTTTTAATCTGTGTTCCAGTAATTCTTCTTATTAAGAATAATAAAAACAAAGTTAATATTAGTGAAGCGATGCACTAAAATATAAATTTAAAAAACAGTCTCAAAAGTAAAAATATCATTCTGTATCTAGTTTTCAGGATTTAGTTCCAAATCTGAATTAATCTCGAAATTAAGGTACAAAATGAAAAAAATATGCTTTTGAGACTTTTTTTATCTAGTAAAAACTAATTTATTTCCTTCAGATAAACTACTGTCGAAAACATAGCCTTCATAATTGAATCCTTTTAGATCTTCAACATTTTCAGCGTTCGTATCTATAATATAACGAACCATTAGTCCTCTAGCTTTTTTGGCAAAGAATGATATCATTTTCAATTTCCCATCTTTATAATCTTTAAATTCAGGAGTAATAACAGGAACTTTTAAGTTTTTAACATCAACAGCCGAAAAATATTCGGTACTTGCTAAGTTCACAAATAATTCATCGGTTTGTAATTCTGAATTTAATGACTCAGTAACCGTTTTTTTCCAAAAATCATACAAATTCTTTTTAGTACCAATTGGTAATGCTGTGCCCATTTCTAATCTGTAGGCTTGCATTAAATCTAAAGGTTTCAAAACACCATATAAACCAGATAAAATTCTTAATTTTTCTTGTAAAGAGGTTAATTTTTCTTCTGTAATTGTAAACGCATCTAAACCAGTATACACTTCACCATCAAAAGTAAAAACCGCTGGACGTGCATTATTTGGAGTAAATGGAAGGCTCCAATCTTGATTCCGTTGCCAGTTTAAATCGGCTAATTTTTCAGAAATATGCATTAAATCCATTAGCTCTTTAGGCTTTTTCTTTTTTAATGTTTTCTGAATAGTTTCTGACTGTTTCAAAAAAGCAGATTCTGTATGTAATTGGGTAGGAAGTTCTTGATCTAAATTTAAAGATTTTGCGGGCGATATAACAATTTTCATTTTTAATATTTTTTTCAAATTTAAACTATATACGAGATTTTTACAACTCAGATTTTAGAAATAAATAGAAATCATAAAATTTATACTAATTATGAATTTGCACGTTTTTTTTAATGCATTAATTTGAGGTTTTAAAAAATAATATTTGATATTGTGATTGCCAATGCGATTGCTTAACTTCGCCTCATGATTCAAGTAATTTTGATAGGTTCGGGAAATGTAGCATTTCATTTATTTCAAGCTTTTTCTAAAACAGCTGATATAAATGTAATTCAAGTTTATTCCAGAACATTTTCTTCCGATTTTCCTCAAAATATACATACTTCTGATTTAAATCAAATTTTAGAAGCAGATGTGTATATTATTTGTGTGTCTGATAATGCTATTCCTACTGTTTCTGAACAATTGCCATTTCAAAATAGGCTAGTAGTACATACTTCTGGAAGTACCGATTTTTCTGTACTTGACGTGAAAAATAAAAGAGGGGTGTTTTATCCGCTTCAAACCTTTTCTAAAAATAAAGAAATTGATTTTAAAAACATTCCCATTTGTTTAGAAACTGAAAATGCATCCGATTATGAAGTTTTAGAAAAATTAGCGCGTTCGATTTCAAATTCTGTCACAAAAATTGATGGAAACCAACGAAAAGCGCTACATGTTTCCGCTGTTTTTGTTTGTAATTTCACCAATCATTTGTATCAAATTGGACATGAAATCTGTACAGAAAATAGCATTCCATTTCAAATTTTACAGCCATTAATTGAAGAAACGGCTTCAAAAATCAAAACATTGAAGCCAAAAGAAGCACAAACTGGTCCTGCAGTAAGAAAGGATTCTAAAACTATAAAAAATCATATCGATTTTCTAACGAATGAAAATCAAAAAGAATTATATAAAATACTGACTAAATCTATACAAAATGTCGAAAAGTTATAAGGAATTAATGAATGATATAAAAGCATTTATCTTTGATATTGATGGTGTGTTAACCGATGGAACAGTTCATATTTCAGAAGACGGACAATTATTGCGCCAAATGAATATTAAAGATGGTTACGCCATGAAAGCAGCTATTGATAAAGGATACTTTGTAGGTATTATTTCTGGAGGAAGCAATGAAGGAGTTCGTATTCGTTTACAGAATTTAGGCATTAAAGAGATTTATTTAGGTGTTCCTGATAAAGTTGAAAAATTTCATGAAATTTGTGATGGCTATCAATTAAAACCCGAAGAAATT
>CAZULO010000015.1:0-2899 GCA_964621245.1 uncultured Flavobacterium sp. | reverse complement strand
TAGAAAATTTAGCACTTATTGCATTAATGCAACTCGTGATTAAATATACCTTTTTAAATCAAGCCGAAATTTTACAAGCCTTATCAGATTGGAAATACTTTTTATTAATTCTAGCTACAGTTTCCATTGCAGCGGCTGGATACATTATTAATGATATTTATGATGTAGATGTTGATACTATAAACAAACCAAATAAAGTATATATTGGGACACATATTTCAGAAAAAAACGCTTATAATTTATATTTTGCACTAAATATTTTTGGAGTTGCTTTAGGTTTTTATTTGAGTAGAACTGTAAATAAACCAGCAATTGCAGCCGTTTTCGTAATCTGTTCTGCGTTGTTATATGTGTATGCTAATGGTTTGAAACAAATTCCAATTGTAGGGAACTTGGTAATAGCTACATTAGCTTCACTAAGTATTTTAGTTGTAGGTTTGTTTAATATTTTTCCTTTTATTTTCGATTTCAATAAAGAGGTAATGTTTAGCATTTTATCTGTGATTATCGATTATGCAATTTTAGCTTTTCTACTTCATTTTGCTAGAGAAATTATCAAAACTATTGAAGATATTGAAGGTGATACAGCTTTTGAAATTACAACTGTAGCGTCGTATTTCGGAATTCCAATTAGTAAAATCATCACAAGTATCACTTTGTTAGGATTTATTGGATATACTTGTTATTTCATTTACAACAATATTATGCACATGCCTTATGTGATAGGTTATTTTGTTATTTTAATGATGCTTCCAACTTTATTTGTGATTTTTAAAACGATAACAGCCAAAGAAAAAGCAGACTTTAGCTTCATTAGCAAACTAATAAAAATCATAATGTTAACCACTATTTTTTCTTTAACTGCAATTGTTATAATTGGAAATTAATATGCTAAACGAAAAATTCTCAAAACATCGCATTATTTTAGCTTCTGGCTCACCAAGACGACAACAATTTTTAAAAGAATTAGATATTGATTTCGAAATTCGTTTGAAAGATATCGAAGAAATTTATCCAAAACATTTAAAAGCCGAAGAAATTACCAATTTCTTAGCTAAATTAAAAGCTTCTGCATTTGAAGCTGATTTAGAAAAAAATGATATTTTAATCACTTCTGATACGATTGTTTGGTTAAATAACAAAGCGTTAGGAAAACCAAAAGATTATGATGATGCTTTTGAAATGCTTTCCGAAATGTCTGGAACCACTCATAAAGTAATTACTTCGGTTTGTTTAAAAACTACAAATAAAGAAATTGTTTTTTTTGAAGAAACATTGGTAACTTTTACGAAACTATCTTCAAATGAAATTAAATATTATCTAGATAATTACAAACCTTTTGACAAAGCTGGTTCTTACGGAATTCAAGAATGGATTGGTTTAGTTGCCATTGAGAAAATAGAAGGAAGTTATGCGAATGTAGTAGGCTTACCAACGCACAGATTATATGAAGAAATGATAAAGTTGTAAATTATCAACTTTAATTTATCAAACACGGGTTAAAGAAATTTCACAGATTAATATAATTTCTTAAATCTGCGTTTTAAAAAAATTGATATTGTAATTGAAATATCTTACTTTTGTAAACACAACACACAATAACATGAGTCAAAAACTATTGCTCAACACCAAAGAAGTCAACATCATTTTACATCGATTGGCCTGTCAATTAATCGAAAAACACCTCGATTTTACAAATACCATTCTTATCGGAATACAACCAAGAGGTACTTTTTTGGCTAAAAGAATTACAGAAATTCTTAAGAATGAATATCAAATTACCGATTTAAAGTTCGGTTTATTAGACATTACTTTCTTTAGGGATGATTTCCGAAGAAGTGAAAAACCTTTCGAAGCCAACCAAACACACATAGATTTTTTAGTAGAAGATAAAAATGTCGTTTTCATTGATGATGTTTTATATACGGGTAGAAGTATTCGCGCCGCTTTAACAGCCATCCAATCCTTTGGACGTCCAAAATCTATAGAACTTTTAACCTTAATTGACAGACGATTTAGTAGAGATTTACCTATTCAGCCTGATTATCGTGGCCGACAAGTTGATGCAATTAATAACGAAAAAGTGATCGTGAAATGGTCTGAAAATGAGGGTGAAGATGCTGTTTACATAGAGGTAAAAAATTAAGTATTCAGTTATCAGTTTTTAGTATTCACTTTGCTAAAACTTATAATTACTAAAATAAAAAATTAAGTTATAAGCATTTAAAAAAATTAAATGACTTACATATTAAACAAACAACAACACAACAACAAAAATGAAAGAATTAAGTGTCAATCATTTACTAGGAATAAAATACATCACAAAGAATGACATTAATTTAATTCTTGAAACTGCCGATCAGTTCAAAGAGGTAATTAATCGTCCTATAAAAAAAGTACCTTCATTACGAGATATTACCATTGCAAATATCTTTTTTGAAAACAGTACACGTACCAAATTATCTTTCGAATTAGCTCAAAAAAGATTATCAGCAGATGTCATGAGTTTTTCTTCGGCACAATCGTCAGTTAAAAAAGGAGAAACATTAATTGATACGGTAAATAATATTTTAGCCATGAAAGTGGATATGGTTGTGATGCGACATAGTTCTCCTGGAGCCGCTCATTTTTTATCGCAACATGTAAAAGCAAGTATTGTAAATGCTGGTGATGGCGCACACGAACATCCAACACAAGCTTTACTAGATAGTTACACAATTAGAGAAAAATTAGGTGAAGTTGCTGGTAAAAAAATTGTCATTGTTGGTGATATTTTACACAGTAGAGTAGCACTTTCAAATATTTTTGCTTTACAAATGCAAGGGGCAGAAGTGAAAGTTTGTGGACCAAAAACACTAATTCCTCAATACATCAATTCATTAGGTGTAACGTACGAACC
>CAZULO010000014.1:0-31865 GCA_964621245.1 uncultured Flavobacterium sp. | reverse complement strand
ATTCAAAAAAAATTATTTTAGCCACCGGACATTCCGCTCGTGATATTTTCGAATTGTTACATAAGAAAGAAATTTTCATTGAAGCCAAACCTTTCGCATTAGGCGTTCGTGCAGAACATCCACAACAATTAATCGATCAAATACAATATTCTTGTGATTTTCGTGGTGAGTTTTTACCGCCATCTCCGTATTCCATCGTGAAACAAGTCAATGGTCGTGGAATGTACTCGTTTTGTATGTGTCCAGGTGGCGTAATTGCACCTTGTGCCACAGCTGATGGGGAAGTGGTGACGAATGGTTGGAGTCCAAGTAAACGTGATCAAGCTACAGCGAATTCTGGAATTGTAGTCGAATTACGTTTAGAAGATTTCAAACCTTTTGAAAAATTCGGACCTTTAGCCGGAATGGAATTTCAAAAAGCAATTGAACAAAAAGCATGGCAAGTGGCGGGTAAAACACAAAAAGTTCCCGCACAAAGAATGATCGATTTTACTCAAACCAAAGTGTCAAAAGACATCCCAAAAACCTCCTACGTACCCGGAACGACTTCGGTAGAATTAGGCGAAGTTTTTCCTTCTTTTTTAACACAAACCCTACGTGAAGGTTTTTCAGCTTTCGGGAAATCTATGCGAGGCTATTTAACGAATGAAGCCATTTTACACGCACCAGAAAGCAGAACATCTTCACCCGTTCGTATTCCAAGGGACAATTTCACTTTAGAACATCTTCAAATCAAAGGTTTATATCCTTGCGGAGAAGGAGCAGGTTATGCTGGTGGTATTATTTCTGCCGCCATTGATGGTGAAAAATGTGCTTTGAAAATTGCGGAAGCATTACATTAGTTGTGAGTGGTGAGTTGTAACAACAAGTGATTTTCTGAATCGAACACTAAATAGTGGTTGAGGTGATCAAGTTAATCACTAAAATCTTTCACTCTGCGAACTTAAGATAAGTCTTTCCGGTAAAAAAAAAACAGTATGACATTAAAAGGACAACAGATTCATTTACGAGCGCTCGAACCTGAAGATTTAGATTTTCTGTACGAAATAGAAAACAACGAATCGATTTGGGAAGTGAGCAACACGCAAACACCTTACAGTAAATGGGTTTTGAAGCAGTATTTGGAAAATGCCCATCAAGATATTTTCGAAGCCAAACAATTGCGTTTGGTTATTGTTAGTTCAGAAAGCAATGAGAAAGTTGGATTTATAGATGTATTCGATTTTGATGCGAAAAATAGTCGGGCCGGAATTGGAATTGTGATTTCATCAACCTTTAGAAATCAGGGAATTGGAAAAGAAACCTTGCAGTTGATCTCAAATTATGCCTTCACACATTTAAATTTACATCAATTATTTGCAAATATTACCATAAATAATGAAGCTAGTTTACAGCTTTTTACTAATTTTGGATTTGAAAAAATCGGCATAAAAAAAGATTGGACTAAAATACAAGGTACTTTTGTAGATGAAGTGCTTTTTCAACTAATACATAAAAAATAAACATTTTGGGAGCAAAAAAATTATTCTTAAGAATTATCAGTATTGGAGCTATATTTATAATCCTTTGCGGTGGATATGTAATCAATAAAGCCTTTACAGGAAATACAAAATTTCAAGAAGAGGAAGTATTTGTATATGTGCCAACCAATTCTAAATATGAAGATGTTAAGAAAATTTTAGCACCTTATGTGGAAAATCAAGATAAAATTGATTGGGTAGCCTCTAAAAGAGAATACGACACGAATGTAAAGTCGGGTAAGTTTTTAATAAAGAAGGGAATGAGCAGTTTCAGTATTGTTCGTGCGTTGCGTTTAAATGTTCCTGTGAAATTAGCCTTTAACAATCAGGAAAAAATACAAGATTTATTCGTAAGATTGGCTTCGCAAATTGAACCTGATACCACTAAGTTGAAAGATATTTTTACAAATGATACTTTTTTACAAGAAAATGGTTTGAATAAAGACAATGTGATGTCCTTTTTCATTCCAAATAGCTACGAATTTTATTGGAATATCACTCCAGAAGAATTATCAGAAAAACTAACCAAAGAATATAAAAGATTCTGGAACGACGGAAGATTAGCTAAGGCCAAAGCTTTAAATTTAACGCCAGCTCAAGTCTATACTTTAGCTTCAATTGTGCACAAAGAAACCGCTAAAGCCGATGAAAGACCAAAAGTAGCCGGTGTATATTTAAATCGTTTAAATAAAAATATGCCGTTACAAGCTGATCCAACCGTAATTTATGCGCTAAAACAAAAAGCAAATAATTGGGATTTAGTTGTTAAACGTGTAATGCATAACGATTTAATGACAAGTTCTCCATTTAATACGTACAGAAATACAGGTTTGCCTCCTGGACCAATTTTTATGCCAGATGTTTCGGCTATTGATGCAGTATTAAGTCCTGAAAAACATGATTATTTATATTTTTGTGCTAGTGTAGAACGTTTCGGATACCACGAATTTGCTACCGATTACAACGCACATTTAAAAGTAGCCGCTAAGTACGCAGATTGGGTAGCCAAACAGAATTATAAACGATAACAATTTGTTGAAAAATAGATGAGGTGTAAGTGTTCCGGTTAATACTTACACCTTTTTTTATACGATTTTTTAATTTTTTACGTTAGCATACCATGAACTTTATTAAATATATCCTTTTTCTTTTTTCCATAAGCTTTGGTTTTTCGCAAGAAAATCTAACCCATACGGTTCGTAAGGGGGAAACACTTTACAGTATTTCAAAAAAATATAATATGCCTCTTTCCGTTTTGGAACAACTTAATCCAGCTGCCAAAAAAGGGTTGGCGATTCATACTATTTTAAAAATTTCCGATAAGAAAGAAAGAGATGAACTTACAGAACACGAAGTTGCACCAAAAGAAACGCTATATAGTTTATCAAAAAAATATAATACTAGTATTGAAAAATTGAAAGAATGGAATTCAACTCTTAAATCTGAAGGTTTAAAAGTGGGTCAGATTTTGAAAGTGTCGGCCAAAAAAAATGTTTCAGTACCAGAAAATGTAATAGAAGAACTTCCAAGAGAAATAAAAGAGAATAATGCGATAACCGAATGCCTTCAAGATATTTACCATACCGTTTTGCCTAAAGAGACCAAATATGGCATTTCGAAAAAATATAAAATGAGTGTTGCCGAATTGGAACAACTCAATCCACAAATAAAAAACGATTTAAGTGTTGGAACACGATTAGTACTTCGAGCATCAGAAAAAATAGTTCAAGAAGTTCAAGTTGAAGAAGTTGTTGCTCCTCAAGAAATAAAACCTTTTACCAAAGAAGAAATAGCTAAAATAGAAACCGTAATAGAAACCGCATCAAGTAAAATTGGCACCAAATATAAAAGTGGCGGAACAGATACTTCAGGTTTTGATTGTTCCGGTTTGATGTTTTCATCGTTTAAGAGTATCGATTTAATGCTGCCACGTTCTTCTTTTGAACAAGCTGCAGTTGGAGTCAAAATTGATAAAAATTTAGCTCAAAAAGGTGACTTAATTTTTTTTGCAACGGGTGGCGGTTCTCGGATCAGTCATGTCGGATTAATAACAGAAGTTTCAGAGAATGATATCAAATTTATTCATTCTTCTACTAGTTCAGGAGTTATTATCTCTTCTTTATCTGAAAGTTATTACGAAAAGCGTTTCGTACAAATTAATCATTTGCTACTAGAATAATTTTTGCAACAATCGATTTTACTCAGATAAATTTTATTTTCTACTTTTAGAATTGATGTAAAAAGGTGTGATGCGTCGTTTTTTTTTTATCTTTAACCCAACTAAAAAAAAAATAATGGAAGACACTACTACTTTTAAAAAAGAAATAGGATTATTAAATGCAACCAGTTTAGTCGCTGGTTCAATGATAGGTTCCGGAATATTTATTGTCACCTCAATAATGGCAAGAGATATTGGTGGAGCTGGTTGGATTTTGTTGGCATGGATTTTAACCGGTTTTTTAACGCTAGCTGCCGCATTAAGTTATGGCGAATTAGCTGGAATGATGCCAAAAGCAGGTGGGCAATATGTATATATTCAGCGCGCTTATGGTAAAATGATGTCCTTTTTATATGGCTGGACGGTTTTCACAGTAGTTCAAACTGGAGTTATTGCAGCTGTTGCTGTCGCTTTTGCAAAATATACCGCAATTTTCTTTCCTGTTTTAGGCGATGTGTTGTTTGAAGTTGGTACTTTTAAAGTGCAAAACCAACAAGTTTTAGCTATTTTTAGTATCATTATTTTAACCATTATCAATAATAGAGGCGTTAAAAGTGGTAAGAATTTACAATTTGTATTTACTGCTGCAAAGTTATTGGCTTTGTTTGCTTTAATTATTTTTGGTTTATATGTCGGATTACAGTCGGATACTTTAGCAAATAATTTTACCGATATGTGGACCGCTTCAAAAACTACGGTTACTGATGGTGTGTCTAAAACAGAAATTCTTACTGGTTTTGCGGTTTTAGGAATGCTTGGTTTTACGATGATAAATTCTTTATTCTCATCTGATGCTTGGAATAATATTACTTTTATTGCCGGAGAAATTAAAGAACCACAAAAAAATATTCCGAAAAGTTTATTTTTAGGAACTTTAATTGTCACAATCATTTATTTATTAGCCAATTTAGCTTATTTCTCCTTATTACCTTTAGAAGGAAATCCGCTTTCGGAGGACTTTATTGGACAAGGGATTAAATATGCAAATGAAGATAGGCTAGGGGCGAGCGCGGCTTCCGTTATTTTTGGAAATGCAGGTGTTTTCATTATGGCTGCCTTAATTATGATTTCTACTTTTGGTTGTAATTCAGGTTTAATTTTAGCTGGTGGTAGATTATTTTATGCGATGAGTAAAGATGGATTGTTTTTCAAACAAGCAGGTGAGTTAAACAAAAATCAAGTTCCAGAGAAAGCCTTATGGTTACAATGTATTTGGGCTTCTGTTTTATGTTTGTCTGGAAAATATGGTGATTTATTAACCTATGCCACTTTTGCAAATTTATTGTTTTACATCTTAACTATTTATGGCATTTTCATTCTTCGTAAAAAAGAACCAGATACGCCTCGACCATATAAAGCTTTAGGATATCCTTTTGTTCCTATGTTGTATATTGTTTTAATCACTTTAATTAGTATCGATTTATTAATTTATGATACGGTAAACACGGGATTAGGATTGTTTATCGTTTTGTTGGGCATACCAGTTTACTATTTTACACAACGAAATTCAAAATAAAAGAAAAGCCAAACACGATTTAGATGTTTGGCTTTTTTTGACTACAAAAAAATCCGTTTCAATAAGGTTTGAAACGGATTTTAAATTTTATTTTTTGCGATCTACTAGTAATACATATAACGTCTTACTTTAGCAATATATTTCGCTAAACGAATTACTTGGTGACTGTAACCATATTCGTTATCATACCAAATGTATAAAACGATATTTTTACCATCTCCAGAAACGATTGTAGCATTACTATCATAAATAGAAGGTTGAGCCGTTCCAACAATATCTGAAGAAACCAATTCGTTGTTCATGGAATATTTAATTTGCTCTACTAAGTTACCTTCTAAAGCATATTTTTTCATGATATCGTTTATTTCTTTCACAGAAGTTTCTTTACCTACTTCTAAATTTAAAACTACTAACGATCCGTTTGGAACCGGAACACGAATAGCGTTTGAAGTAAGTTTTCCAGCTAAACTTGGTAAAGCTTTTGCAACGGCACTACCAGCACCAGTTTCAGTAATTACCATATTTAAACCAGCGGCTCTTCCACGACGGTATTTTTTATGCATATTATCTACCAAGTTTTGGTCGTTAGTATATGCGTGGATAGTTTCTAAATGTCCTTTAACCACTCCTAAAGTTTCTTCAACTACTGCTAAAATTGGGGTAATAGCGTTAGTTGTACAAGAAGCAGCAGAGAAAATATTGACTTCATCTGGATTATAATCTTCGTGGTTTACACCATATACGATATTTGGTACACCTTTTCCTGGAGCTGTTAATAAAACTTTATCGGCACCTTTAGAAGTTAAATGTCTGGCTAAAGCTTCTTCAGTAGTGAAAGCACCAGTGTTATCAATCACTAACGCTTCGTTTATTCCGTAGGCTGTATAATCAATTTCTTCAGGAGAATTAGCTGTAATAATATGAACTGTTGTTCCGTTGATAATTAATGCATTATTTTCTGGATCAGCAGTAACTGAACCTTCAAAATCACCGTGAACAGAATCGTAACGTAATAAAGAAGCACGTTTTTCTAATAAAACCGCATCATTTTTATCACGAGTAACAATGGCACGTAAACGTAATTGTTGTCCTTTACCAATTTTACTCATCATTTCGCGAGCTAATAAACGACCAATACGTCCAAATCCGTATAGAACTACATCTTTAGGAACAATTTCAGAGGTGTCTTTTGCGTTTCTCAATTTATCAATAACGAAAGCTGTAGCATCGTTATATTTATCGTCTTCTAAGTGAAATTCGTACGTTAATTTTCCAATATCGATACGAGAAGGTGGTAAATCTAAATTTTCAATCGCTCTAGCAATTTCAACCGAATCAAAAATATTAATTGGTTTTTCTACAAAAGCACCAGCATATTCGTGTAAGTTGATAATGTCAGAAACATTTCTATCTATCAATTGATTTCTAAATAATACTAATTCAATAGATTTGTCGAACCATAAATCGCTTATAATTCTAACGAATTCTACACAGGCTTTTCTTCTGTCTGCTTGAAAAGCTAATTCTTTTTCGTAAATAGTGTTGTTGTTCATGAAAATATAGATTGTGTTACTAATTTGATGCAAAAGTATATATTTCAAACGTTTTCGTAAAGCTTTTTTATATTTTTTTTAGCGCTTATTTTTTGAATTAAGTTCGAGTGATTTTAAAAAAAAATGAGCTTAATAGTAAATATTAAGCCCATTTTACAGAAAATTATGTAGGATGTGTTTTTTATTATTCTACAATTATTTTTTTGGAATATTTCCCTTTTGCTGTACTAACATTTACAATGTAAACTCCTTTAGCGAAAGATTTTGTGGCTAAGTTAACCTGACTAGCACTAGCGTCAATTTCTGAGGCGTTCCATGTTTTTACATTTTGTCCAATTACGTTATACATAGTTACTTCTTTCACTTCTTCTTCGATTAATTTTTGTAAAAGAATCAATTCGTTATTAAAGTGATAAAATGTATTTGTTTGTGTTTCGAATGTGTCAGTACTTAAAGCAGCATTTCTAAATCTGATCGTAAAGCGGTTGCTAGTTTCTCCTGCTGTTAATGGGATTGTAACTTCTCCATTTCTTAAATTATGATACGTATCCGTTACATTATCGTGTAAATAAATTTCTTGATTGGCATCAAAATTAACCAGTTCTTCTACTTCAAATTTACCATTTCCATCTGCACTAGATTTTACCGTTACAGGGAAGATATTATTTTCTGCAAAGGCACCTTCTGCTTGTATTACTAAGTTTCTATTATCTAATGGAAAGTACGCATCATTAGCTTGTACATCTAAAACGATTCCATCATATCCATTATCATAAGCTGCGGAAGCTTCATTATTTGGGGTAAATCCTAATAATAATTGTCTCTTCATATTAGCTTCTACTGTAGTAAATCCTAAACGTATTAATTTAAAAGGACTTTCTTTGAATTGGTCATCTTTATTTGTTTCTTCAGTATTTGTTCTAGAAACACCATTTCTGAACATAATATTCGAGCTAGCATTATCTTCTTTAATAAATAATCTTTGATTATTGTTAAAGTTAATCGTTCCGCCTGTAGCGTTTGCTTTTACGAAAAAGGCTTGCCCAACAGGTATAAAACGTCCAGGGATTCTTGTGCTCGATCCCGCTCCACTAATCATGGCTGGTGCTACTGGTGCTACACCACCTAAAGCAGTTCTTGTAGCATAACCACCTTGGTATCCGGCTAAAATATGCGTGTTATTAGTTGCATAATGTTCCCAGAAATATAACGTACCGTCAATTTTTGAAGCATTATCTGCAATAAAAACATTAGCATCTAACGCAGATGGGTAAGGATTTCCAATTAAATTAGTACTTCCAGGTCCGATATTCAATCCAGTTGAATTGATTAATCCGTTATTTGGTTTTCCTACGAATACATAGTTTTGTGTACTCACTGCTGGGGCTGCTGCTACACCGCTACCTTTCATGGTAAATCCTTGACCCGTTGCTAATGTACTATTTTCGTTTATTTGTTGCCAATTCGCATAATCTGGTGATAAATTTGTGAATTTATATAACCATCTTCTTGCTATACTAAATGGTGCTGTACTTCCATCAAAACCAGCTACCCAAGTAATATTAGAAGGTGTTGCAGGATTTGTACCATTTTTCATGGCATTATTTATTGTGTATCCTCTGTTATTAGCAGTTGTACTTGCAACAGTACTAACTGGGGAAGACCAGTAGTTATAATTGAATTTATTTCCTGTTCCTTGTTGGTCTCTTTCTAAAGTTCCTGTACTTCTTGTGTCTAAATCACTATTTAAAGTTTGGATTAATTGAGAACGCCCTACTAAATCTAATTTACCATTTACTAAGAAATAGTGTGAAATTTCCATTTTTGAATCAGATTGAATTGCTAAACTTCTAGTAGCATTAATTACTAATCCTAAAACATTTTTGTTACCCGTTGTAAAAACATTGTTGTTAATTCTAACGATATTCCAATCAATTGGAGTTGTACCGTCTGAAATAGCAATACTATTTGGAATGTTATTTACGGCACTATTTGTCCAAGTTGCTGCTGTAGTCCAATTTCCATCTGCACCTGATTCATAAGGAAGAGGAGCGGTTTGTCTGTCTACAGTTGTTAAATTCTTTAAAGAACCAGAAACATTATTATCTGATTTGTCTTTCATGTTTGTGAAACTAAAGGTTGACATTGGATAATATACTAACAAACTATTCCAAGATACTGAGACTACCTCATTTAAAGTAATATTTTGTGGTATAATTGCCCCTCTAATGTTACCATCAGTATGTTTATCCATTTCTTGATTCATTAAGAAACGCAATTGGATTTCTGAAATTTCAATATCCCATACTCTTACTTCATCTATTGCTCCTCTAAAAAATCGTGTTGGAGTTGTAGCATTGGATGCACCTATTAAAAAGTCGAAGTTATTTATTTCGGAACTACTTAAATTTGCAGATCTGTTTAACACCCCATCGATATATAATTTTGCTGTTACTCCATCAAAACTTACAGCTACATAATGCCATTTTGAATTTGGTATTACAACTGTTGAAGTTATGGTCTGAGTTACAGTTCCATTAGTCCAGTTCATTTGTAAGTTTCCAGTATTATTGATGAAAAGCTCATAACCCGTTGTTGCATTTTTCTTACTGATGATAGTACCGTTAACGGCTTCACGTTTGATCCAAGCAGAAACGGTAAATTCATTTTGTAAGTTTACATTATTTCCTGAGTTGATAAAATCAGAAGAACCATTAAAAGTTATAGATCTTTCAAATGTTTTATCAGGAGAATATCCAAACGTGATGTATTTTGTTCCATTAAAATCATATGTGGTTTCTAAATTATCACCATTCAATGTTAACACTTTGTATTCTGCAGCAGCTGTAAATGTTGGAGTATTTGAAATCAACATATAGAAATCACCTGGAGGTGCTAAAGTAGCTGTTAGCATAACTGCTGGGATTGATACTTTCACCGTTCCTACATCGCCACCTGTTTCTATTATTCTCCATTTTCTTTGTACCGAAGTAAATTCCACATCTGTAGAAAGTGCAGGAGTAATGCCAGAACTAATATTTGCTACGAGTGGAGTTGCAGCGGCTAAACTACCATTATCGTTACCCCAAATCAAGAATCTTCTGTTTCCTGCAAAGGTGTTTGTATTCAAGCTATTGGTATCGAAAATAGAGTTAAGTCCGATTGTAATATCTTCTGTTTTGTTTTCTGTTTTTGATTGTTTTTGATTTAATTGAGAAGCGTCGTCTCTACCAATTCCAGCAATATCAAAATTAAAATTGGCACCAGCATTATATATAGTTGCGCCGTTTGAGTCTACATAATCTAAACTAGTTCCATTTGCGCCAAGTGTAATTCCGTATTTGATTGCTAAGTAGGATTCGATTCTTCTTCTGTTTGCATCAGAATTTAAAGCATCATAAGTAATAATTTCTAAAATATCTCCATTATAACTAGCATCAAAAAATTCACTTCTACCTAACCAATATCTAGAGTTTAAAATGTTTTTATAAGTTGAACTATTGGCGTTTGTTACTGTTAAAGCAGTTCCATTATTAAAGATATTCATTAAACTTGCTGCAGTTGTATTTGCTTTTCTTGGGTTAAATATTTGAACTCCTGAATACGATTTACTGTTATTAGTTTCTGCAACACCGTATTCTGAATTAGCAGCTTGATTATAAGCTACTAATTCATTTGTATATCTTGCAGAACTACTACCCATTGAAAACCCAGTAACATCTTGACTTCCTTGATTCGTATTAATATCATCTCCACTAAAAATATCTTGTGCATTGGTTAATGATGTAATAGGGTTAGTCGGTTTTAATACGATAAACATATCGTGATTATTAAATCCTTGACCTGCATACATAGCACTACCACCATCAAAATGAGTCACTGGATTGAAATTTACATTTTTGCTCACATTGTTATAAAAAACGGGATTTTTACCAATTTTAGCATTTGCATCTCTGGTATTTCCAAAAGTATTATCTTGCCAAGTTGAAATATTTCCACCATCTGCAACTGATCCAATAATTTTATCTGATTTTAACCAAAGTTTAAGGTTTGGAGTAATTCCTCCAGGTGCATTGTTTAAAGTTGGAGCAGCTACTACAACTGCTCTTACTAAAAAGGTATATGTAGGTTTACCCGCATTTATGGTACTGTTATTATTAACTGTTATAGTTGACGTGTAAATACCAGGTAATAAAGGCGGTGTGAATGTTACTACAAATGAAGCTACACCACCGGCTGGTATATTTCCAGAAACATTAGGAACGCTAAAGCCTTGACCTGCAGAAGCAGTAGTTGAACTTATATTTAACGTGTTAGTTCCTACAGAATAAATTTGGAACGGAATAGATATTGGAATTCCAGAAAAAGTAGTTCCAAAATCGGTTAAATCGATTACAGTTGGAGTTACATCTCCGTCGGCAATAGTTTCTTCATTTCCTTTAATATTTATCTCTGTTCCTATTACAGTTCCATTTCCTTGTACTACGAAATCATAAACACTTTCATCTCTGTCGTTATTCAAAATGGTAAGTAAAGCTAAAAAATTATCTGCAGTTGTAGGTGTAAAAGTTACTGTAAAGGTTGTAGATCCACCAACAGGTATTGGATTGGCTGGGAATGTACTTATTGTAAATACAGAACTTCCAGAAATTTGTACAATAGGTGTTCCTGTTAAATTTAAAGGTGCATTTCCTGTATTTCTAATTGTAAAAGTTCGTGTATTTGTATTTCCTACAATAGTGTTTGGAAATTGAGTTCCATTTGTTAAATTTCCTGCTGATGCATTATCGGGTACGTTACTTCCAAGTCCTGATATGCTTATTTCAGATTCTCCACCTGTACCACTTATTGCAAAGTTAAATGGATTTTCATTTGAATCATTGTTTTGAAATGATACGATAGCATTTCTTGTACCTAATGCAGTAGGGGCAAATTGTAGTGTAAAAGTAGTTGTTCCATTCGGAATTACACTTGCTGCTGGAGCTGTTATTAAAGTAAATTCAGAAGCATTTACGCCTGAAAAAGTAAAAGCGCCAAGAGTTAAATTTTGTAATCCTCTATTTCTAATTTGAAATGTTTGAGTAATAGTTCCTCCTAAATTCACGCCGCCTAAATCAGTAAAATTAGCTAATGAGGTTGTGCTGCTTTCATCTGGGATATTTATTGAATTCCCTGTTACTTCAATTTCTGTTGCAGGGAATCCAATTAATCTAAAATTATCAAATGCTACACCAACATCATTTGCATTTGCATCAGAAGCAAAAACAACCTGAAATTGTACGTTTTCGTTACCGTTAAAATTTATATCTTCATTAGAAATATTTATGCTAACATTTCTCCATTGAGCATTTTGATTTCCGCCAGTCCAACCATTGGAACCAAGTGACGAAATACTTTGGTCGTACCAGCCAGCAGCAGTATTACCAATATTATTCCAAGCCCCACCATTAAATCGGTATTGGATTTTAAAACCGTCATCTGCAGTATCAGTGATATCAGATCTGATACCTACAGACAAAGTTATGTTTTCATAACCAGAAAAATTAATCACTGGCGAAACCGCTTGAATGTTAGTATTAGATTGGTAATTATTAGGATGTCTTCTAGTATACATACTATTTGTAGCGTTTCCTGTACCACCTCCTAATAAAGTAGCATTTCTATTGTGTCCAATATTTACTGTATTATCAACAGCTCTTAACCATTCACTACCATTAGCACCAGTTGAATTACTAGTCCAAGCGTTGTTACCCGTACCATTTTCAAAATTGGCATTGAAAAAGGTAGTCTGTGCAGTCACTATATGTATAAAAAATAATGAAATTACAGTAAAGTAAAAAAGTAATTTTGTTTTCATAACGGGGGTTTATTCTAATTTATTCTATTTTGTAATTATTTTTGTAGCTGTTACGCCTTTAAATTTTGTTGTTGTTTTTATAATTAATACCTGATTTTCAAATGCTTTTGATGAAAAACTAACCTTGCTTTCATCTATATTTTGAAGGAAAAAAACTTTTCTTCCTGATAGATCATACACTTCTAATTGATGGATACGATCTCCAATTGTTTCAACATGTACGGAATTTTCTTCTTGATGGATTTTTAAATCAGATAAAATATTCTGGTTAGGGAAATTTTCATTAGTTTTAAAAATAATTTCAAATCTATTTTCATTAGTTTCAATAGGTGATGAAAAAGTGTAAGCTCCTTTTGTTAGATTGTGAATTTTTTGAGTAAAATTATCCTTGATATACAAGTTTTGCGTCTCTAAAAACAATCCATCCAAAGCATGTAACTCTATTTGATATGCACCAGGTTCCACTATTTTTATACCTAATGGAATGCGTTCTGAATCAGTAAAAGGTAAGGGCTTAGCTTGAATAGTATATTTATTTTCATGATCTAATGAGTATAGTGTACTGCCTTCATTTCCAAAGCAAATTCCATCCATAGCAAAATCCATGCCATTTGTAGCATTTTTGGTGTATCCAATTAAAATTTGACTAAATTGACCCTTATTGTTTTTAAGATTTAACCAAATTCTATGTTTTTCTTCTGCTCCATCACCAACTTGATTGGTATTGATAGATTTGAAAAATTGGTTGCTAGTATTGTTACTTCTCATTTCGTTAGAAAAAGAAATATAGCTAGGCACTATTGCATTCACAATAAATCCTTGTCCAACTTGAATAGTTCCGTTTGGAATAGCCCCTCCAGCATTAGAAGCGGTTCCTCCCAATAAGGTATAAGTAGCATAATTGTTTAAAGGATATGTACCGTTAACAGCTTGTTGGGTATGTGTCCAAATGTATAAAGTACCATCAATAGTTTGATTTTCTGTTCCTCTGCTGAAAGTGTTTTTTAGGATAAACTCATTTGCATTTAGTGTAGAAGGATATGGATTTCCAATGGCATTATAGCCAGATATTCCTTTTTTTACAACAGGTTTGTAGTAAGCATTGTTTAGATTACCTGTAAAACTTCCTAGATAAGGAGTACTAACACTACTTGACCAATTGTTAGGTGCTCTTACAAGGTATCCTTTTGTTGGGATAAAGTCATTTGCATTTGGTATTACAGTATCATAAGAACCATTTGTTCCTGATACTGGATTGTATGCGTAAAATCTATTTACTACCGTTTGTGGGGAAAAGGCGAATAAATTTTGATTGCTAACAGGTGAAGACCAAAGCGTGTAATCTAAACGTACAATTGGACTACTGTTTCTATTTACAGTTGCAATTCCTGTATTGTTTAAATGTTCTACCTGAACTAAATTTGCGTCAGATTGAATATTTATAATAGCGGTTGGTTCTACAGCAATTGTTCTATTCACTGTGAATGAAGTTCCTGATGAAATAGTTAAAATAGCATTTCCATTTACTTGAACAGAACAAGCTTCAATATTTGCTGTAGTTGTGAAGTTTCCGGTAAAAATAACATTTTTTGTTTTATCAGGATTTCCATTACTCCATCCTGTTCCATTCCAAGTTGTTGAAACGGCACATGCTTCTGAGTTTATGTTTATCGTGAAAATTTGTCCGCCTAATACAGCTAAGTTATTTCCTTTAATAGTCGTTACAAAATTATCCGCATCTGTACTTAGTCCGTTATGTTTATAAGAAAGTTGCGAACTATTAATATTTTCTTGAGTAAATGAATCCCCCGCAAACAAACGTACTCCGTTTAAAAGCAAATAACCGTTTGTAGGTAATTTAGTAACGGTATAAATTAGTTGCCCTGATGTTGCACCAGTTTGTGTAGCATTTAAGACTGAAGTAGTGATGTTTTGCGTTGCGCCTTGATTTACTGTTAGTGTATTTTTCACTAAGCTCACGTTATTTACAATTTGTAATTTCCCGCATATTGTAATGCTAAATTCATTAAAAGTTCCTCCCGAAGTATTAGAAACCCGGTCTGTGGCTAATAAGTTCCAAGTTCCTTGCGCATTTAAACCTATGAATCTTGAAAAAGACTGTCCAGGTTGTTGAACTCCTTCTAAACCAGCAACTACAGAGTTATCTACATTTCCACAAGTTAATGGAATACCAGTATCATCAAAAGTTACGTTAAAGTTTGCACCCGAACAATCTCTATTATAAATTTCTGCAAAAACACCATTTGGCGCTCTAAATTGCATTTTTATATCGGAAAGTAATGGATGCGTAGCTCTCATGTAAAAACTTACTTTACTAATAATTAAATTATCCGTCACATCCATTCTTGCGCTTACGGCATTATTTGAGTTTGTATTCCATACATTATCGTTATTTTCAAAATATTCATTGGTATACGTTTTACAAAAATCTCTTGAAATTTGAAAAGAATAGATTTCAGAATACGCACCATACAAACAAGAATTTTTCGGACGCACTCTCCAAAAGTAAATTTTACCTTCCACTAACGAAGTAGTTTGGTATTCTAATTTTGAAGTAATACTTGTTTCGGCAATTGAACTAAATAACGAAGATTCAGAAATTTCCACAATATAATCTTCGGCGCTTGTTAAAGAATTCCATTTTAATAAAACAGAAGTTGCTTGATTTGTGGCTCCATTAACTGGTGCAATTAACGTTAATTGTCCAATAAAATCTTCATATACATTTAGTGAAATCGGAGTTGTTACCGTTGCATTTGTAGATGTTCCTTTTAAAGTTACTGGAAAACTACCAGCGGAAATAGATGTCGTGTTAGTTATTGCTACTGTTACTTGTCCGCTTGAAGAAAGTGAAGTTGGAGAAAAAGTTGCATTTATGCCTGACGGCAAATTATCCATTGAAAAAGTAACTACTTCATTGAAGTTTGGTGCTTTGGCATAATCGAAAGTGAAAGAGCCAACATTCGGTTTACAAATAGGAATATTTGTATTCGCACTTATTAATTCGAAAGTTCCAGCTTTTATTTCAAAATTTTGGTTAGATATATCAAAAAAGATATTACTTGATGCTTCTATTTTAATTCGAGCTTTTTTTGTGATAGTATTAGGAACGGTTATCGTTTGTGTTCCGTCATTTGGAGTATTCGCTAATAAGGTAATTGGATAGGTATATCCACCATCAAGAGATAGTTTAATCGTTACATTTGCTGATAAAGTATTTGTAGAATTTACCGCCCAAGTTACAGTTTTTGTTTCTCCAGCATACCAAATTTCTGATCCCAAATTAGGAGAATTCACCACAAAAGGCCCAGTTGTATTTACTGTTATAAGTACATTGTCACTATTAGTTTGTCCTACTTGTACATTATTATCTCTAACCGTTAATCTAAAATTTAAAGTTCTTGCTACTGAAGGCAAAACTTCCCAAGTTGGAGTTTGATTGGCAATAATAGCCTCCATATTAGGAAACACTCTTTCTGGTTTTGTGGTAGGAAAAAAAGAACGAAAAATTGGACCAGCTGTATTTGTAGAAACTGGAGGTTGTGTACCGCCATCTGTTGTATCATATTGCTCCCAACAATAGGTTAACACATCGCCAGTTGTTGGGTCTGAAGATAAATTTCCATTTAAAATAAAAGGTGTTCCTTTTGGAATGGTATAGTCTAAGCCTGCATTTGCAGTTGGTTCTACATTAGAATAGTTTGTTTCTGTTTCACAAGTATGAGTTGCGATTTGACTTGTCATTTGTGCAATACTTCTCGCATGAAAATACCCATCACTGTTCGCTTGAATATTTGGAGCACAAATACCCGCATAACCTAAAATGGTCGAGGCACTTCCTGGTTCGTAATCATCAACAACTTTAGCACCAAAACAAGGGTTGTAATACGTATGTCCGGCACTAAATTGATGTCCAATTTCATGTGCTACATAATCAATATCAAACGGATCAAATTCTGGAGTTACAATTCCAGTTACACCAGCGCCTTTATTCGTTCCACAAGGACCTACACCGGCAATTCCACCACCACCCGTACTAAAAACATGTCCAATGTCATAGGCGTCTGCTGTGATTAGTCCAGAAATATTGTTAGTGTTGGCGCTTAACATTTGATTGCCGCTATAATTATCATAAGGATCTGGATCTGCTGTAGCATCTATATTAAAACCATTAATGTAAATTAATCTGTTATTAGAAGGAACAATTTGAAATCGCAAACCCATATCTCGTTCAAATACACTGTTTACTCGAGTTATAGTGGTGTTCATAGCTGCTAAAACACTCGCAACCGTGTTTCCATGATAAGCAGAATAGTCTGATGTACAAGCAATGGCTATTTCATAAGTTCTGAATTTACCATCAATACTGTTTCTTTCTGTAGATTTGTTGCCAAATTGAACAACTTCTTTTTTGCTTTCTTCATCTATATAATTGCAGACAAAATCATCATCTGTAGCTTTATTATAGTTTTTTCTGTTGTATGCCATCATGTAATCAGAAACACCTCGTTTATAAGGATCTAAATACATTGTTTTTTCTCCATTAATTACAGCATAAAGATTGTCTGCTGAGAGACTAATGTATATTTTATGTAACGAATTTTCTGTGCTGATTCCCGAGTAAGATTGGATTTCAGGATATTTCGCACTTAATTCGGGATGCATATAAAACACACGATTCATTCTGAAACTTTCAAAATGACCGTCTTCAAAAGGAATGGATACTATTACAGGTGACGCATTTTTGCTAGTGAAATTTTCCTCTGGTGCCGCAATTAAACGCTTTTTGAAATCGGAAAAATTAAATTTAAAAAGTGAGTATTGTGAAGGAAGTTGTTCTTTGGTTCCTTTTCCAATTTCTTTTTCAATATTCTCATAGGATGTTTTTTGCCATTTCGTTTGAGCGTAGGTAAATTGTAGGCATAGCAAAGATATGAAAAGGAATAGCTGGGGCGTTTTTTTCATTATTTTAGGTTTAGGGCAGATTATAGAGGTTCTCGCCTCGATATTTTTTTCAAAATTACTTGAAAATTTAATTTTTCCAAATAATTTTTGTTCAGTGATATATATACAATTTTTTTCTTAACAGTAATTTAGTTAGATCTACGTTCTAACTTTGATCTTGGTTTTTTTGAGAGAATTATTTTAGTTGTTTAAAGCATATCTATTCTTTTTAATACTTTTGTCGAGTTGTAAAGTACGAATGTATATTTAGCGACAAATAATTCTATTTTTATGAAAGTCAAGTTTTTTACATTTTTATTTTTTTGCATGCTATCCAACTCCTACAGTCAAGATAGCTTATCAAAGTTTAAATGGTTACGAACGGGATTAATCATAGGATATGGCGAACAAAATAATTTTATTAAACAGGAAGCAGATTATAGTTATACGACTAAAATTTTCCAGTTTTCTAACCATTTCCATTGGTCGAAATCCAAAAAACATAGTTGGGAGATCTTAATTGAACCAAGTTATTATCGGTCTGAACACCAGATGATAAATTATTGGTTTATTAGTCATACTGTGCCAAATGGTAACGAGTTACGAGCCAAATACATGCAATTAAAAACCATTAATGAATATGCATTGCATGGTGGAATTGTATACCGAAGATTTTTAAACAATCAGGTTTCTCTTTTTGCGACTTTAAATTCCGGTCCCATGTATATTGATACCGATACCGAACGGTTAAAAAAAGGATTTGCTTTTAGTGATGTATTTACTTTAGGATGTAATTACCGTTTTCACAAATTTTCTTTGGATGGGAAATTTATGTTTCGACATGCTTCTAATGCGAATTTACAAAAGCCAAATTACGGATTAAATGCAGCCGGATTTCAATTTGGAATGTATTACGAATTAGAATAAAAAAGCATCGCTAAACATAATTTGCTTAGCGATGCTTTGGTTAGATTAAATAGTTATTTATACTATAAAAAGATGCGGTACATTTGCCCGTTTTTAGCAATAATTTGATAACGCGTTTTTTCTGTAGCTTCTTTTTTGGCTAAGTAAGCGGAAACACTTTCCATATCAGTTACACGCATATTATCTACTTGGGTAACTATGGAACCTTTTAAATCATCAGCATATTCTGCATAGTCTTCATTGGTAACTTGCTTAATTTTAATTCCGTTTTTCAAATTGAAACGTTTTTTATCCGAGGCATCTAAATCTTCAAATTCAATCCCATTAAATTCATAAGCAATTAATTCTTTTTTGGTTAAAGGAACGTTTAAAGCCAGATTTTTTCCATCTCTAAGTAAGGAAACTTTTACTACATCATTTGGTCTTTTAGTATTAATTACAGAAGCCATTTGAGCCGACGAAGCAATTTTTTGATCATCTAATTTTAATATAATGTCTCCTTTTTCAATCCCTACTTTTTCGGCTCCCGAATTTTTATTTACTTTATTTACGTAAAATCCTTCCGTTTGTTTAATACCATATTTTTTGGCTGCTTCTGCATTCAATTCACCACCTTCTACACCTAAAATTCCACGTTGCACATTTCCAAAACGCATTAAATCTTCAATAATTTTTTTGGTAATATTAGAAGGTACTGCAAAAGAATATCCCGCATAACTTCCTGTAGGAGAAGAAATCATGGTGTTAATTCCAATTAATTCACCGTTTGTGTTTACTAAAGCACCACCGCTATTTCCAGGGTTAACCGCCGCATCTGTTTGAATAAAAGACTGTATACTAGCTTTGTCTAAATTTCTAGCTTTGGCCGAAATAATTCCTGCTGTAACTGTAGAATTTAATTGATATGGATTCCCAACCGCTAAAACCCATTCGCCAACTTTAATCGTATCTGAATTTCCAAAAACGATAAAAGGTAATTTTTCATCGGCCTCAATTTTTAATAAGGCAATGTCCATTTTGCTATCTGTTCCGATCAATTTAGCTTTATATGCTTTGTTATTATTTAATGTCACTTCTAATTCCGTAGCATCCTGAATAACGTGATTGTTGGTTACAATATAGCCATCTTCGGAAACAATAACACCAGAACCCGTGCCAATTTGCTCTTGTTGCTGACTTTCGCCTCTGCCATAGAAAAAACTCGCAAAAGGATCGTAAACGGTTCGTACAGATACATTTTTCACGTGAACCACACTATGAATAGCTTTGTCCGCACCCGTAGTAAAATCTACACTCTCAGCACCTGTATAACTAACATTTTTGTTGTAATTGGGCGACATTGTTACAAATGAACCACTGCTTTTACTTTCCATGAATTTATAGGCACCCAATGTAACGGCACCACTCAGTAATGATACAATAAATAGACTTCCTAAATTTTTCATTTTGTTCATTTTTTTAATTGTTTTATGATGTAAATATACTTTGAATTTGTTAATTTTTTTCTCGTTTAACACCCGATTAACAATGTTTAACACCTTTTTAGTATTTGGGCATTTCCTTTCTGGTATTGCTTTTCGCTTTATCTTTTTATTTTGATTTTTTCGTTACATCAGCAAGCTCTGTTTACTACTTCTACAAACAAAATAATAAGGATGCCGCTGCACCCTAGCGAGGCGTACAGATGAAATATTCCCTAATGCAATTTTATGCAAAATATTAAATATATTTGTATCATGAAAATTGACTTTTATAAATACCAAGGCACCGGAAACGATTTTGTGATGATTGATAATCGTACCAACACATTTCCCAAAAATAATACCAAACTAATTGAATTTCTTTGCGACCGACGTTTTGGCATTGGTGGTGATGGATTAATTTTATTAGAAAATCATGAAAAATATGATTTTACTATGGTTTATTTTAATTCAGATGGTAGTACCAGTACCATGTGTGGCAATGGTGGACGTTGTTTAGTAGCTTTTGCCAAACAGTTAGGTGTAATTGAAAACGAAGCACATTTTGAAGCGTCAGATGGCTATCATTATGCCAAATTTGAAAACCATTTAATCGCACTACAAATGATTGATGTAACGGATATCAAACATTTCGATACGCATGAATTTGTGTATACGGGTTCTCCACATCATGTACAAATGGTAACAGATTTACAACATTTTGAGGTAAAGAATAACGGTGCTAAATTAAGATATTCCGACTTATATGACGCGAGTGGGTGTAATATTAACTTTGTAGAGCAACAAGATGCTGACACTTTTTCAGTTCGAACGTATGAGCGTGGAGTAGAAGATGAAACTTTGTCTTGCGGAACAGGTGCAACTGGTGTAGCAATTGCCATGCATTCGACTTTTAAAACGGATGCTCAACGTATTAACATTAACGTCTTAGGTGGAACATTAACCATTAGTTTTGATGTGGAAAATAATACCTATAAAAACGTATTTTTAACAGGTCCAGCTGAATTGGTTTTTGGTGGAAGTTTGGAAGTTTAATCTTCCAAACGCATCAAACTTTTTTTAATAATTTCATAGTGCGACCATGGAATAAAATGATCTGCTTTTTCTATAGGAATGGTTTCTATTTTAGTAGCATTTATAAATTCTTTTTCCATAAAAGCTACATTAGAATAAGGGACTAAAGAATCTTCCGTGCCGTGAATGATAATTACGTTTGAAGTGATTTTGTCTAAATCGGGTAGCATAATTTTTAGATCTTCTTTTAGCCACCAAAGTTCTTCATTTGAGGGACGAAAAGCACCAGGAATTAAGTATTTTATAGGTTTCGACATTAAAACAGGTCGCCAATTTTCTGGGTTTTCTGCTTTTGGGTCGATGGCGCCGGCTAAAATAATTAGGTTTTGAAATAATTCAGGGTGTTTTGTGGCTAATTTTACAGCAACGGGGCCGCCCATTGAATGTCCTATTAAAGTTAGCGGTTGCTTGTTGTTTTTGGATTGAATGAAAGGTAAAATTAAATCGGCTTGGGTTTGTAAATCTTCTGCTTCTCCAAAATTGCTATATCCGAAACCTGGTCGGTCAATAGCAATTAAACGGTATTTTTTTTGTAAATCTAGATCCGATAAATACGTTTTATAAGCATCCCAACTTCCTGGTGAACCATGAATGAATAAAAGGGTAGGTTTTGTAGTGTCTCCCGTTTCAATGTAATGGATTTTATGAAGGGCATTCACTTCAAAAGTAACATCTGTATAGTTGGTGTTAGCCTTTGTAAAGAATTCTGCTGTTTTTTTAGTAGATAAGCGCATTTTCATACACGACTGACAGAAAATTAGATAGCCACAAAACAAGAGCAAGACAACCATTTTTTTCGAAATTTTAACTTTCATAAATCTGAATTTTTGTTTTAAAATCAAAAAGTTCTATTCTAGCCCCGATTGAAGTGGCATCCTTTTTTATCGTTAGGATTTAGAAAGGAAATAAAAAAGATATAGCGTAAAGCGGGACTGTTTTTGTACTGAAAGGAAAGATATCTGCTACAAATACAACTAATAAGAGACGATTTCTTTGTTTTGTATGTCGTTTTCAATTATTCCATCACGCAAACGTATGATTCTGTGTGCGTGTGCGGCGATATCTTCTTCGTGCGTTACTAAAATTACAGTATTTCCATTGGCGTGAATTTCACCAAACAATTTCATAATTTCCACGGACGTTTTACTGTCTAAGTTTCCGGTTGGCTCATCAGCTAAAATAATGGAAGGTTTGTTCACCAAGGCTCGGCCAACAGCCACACGCTGACGTTGTCCACCAGAAAGCTGATTGGGTTTGTGATCCATTCTATCGGCTAATCCCACTTGAGTTAGTACTTCTGTAGCACGTTTGTTTCTATCATCTTTAGAAAAACCGGCGTAAACCATTGGTAACGCTACGTTGTCTAAAGCTGTAGTACGCGGCATTAAATTAAAAGTTTGAAAAACGAATCCGATTTCTTTGTTTCTGATTTCAGCTAATTCATCGTCGTGCATTTCACTAACTTGCTTTCCGTTCAAAATGTAACTTCCAGAAGTTGGCGTATCCAAACAACCTAAAATATTCATTAAAGTTGATTTCCCAGAACCAGATGGCCCCATAAGCGCCACATATTCCCCTTTATTAATCAGTAAATCGATTCCTTTTAATACGTTTACCGTTTCACTTCCTAGTTGGAAGTCTCTTTTGATGGATTTTATATCAATTATTGGAGTACTCATAGTTTTCAGACGCAGTTTTTAGTTTACAATAACGACTACAACAAATAAGTAGCATTTAGGACGATTTTGTTACATAGGAATTTTAAAAATATATGGCACAGTTCGGTAATTCTTTTTTTATTCGAGCAATTTCTTCTTTTGAAATTGGATTTCCGGTTAATATTAAAGTTCGTAAAGTTTTTAGTTTATGTAAATTTTTTGGTAAAAATTCAATTTTATTTTGTGCAAGCGTTAGGGTATTTAAGTATTTTAAATCGGTGATAGATTCAGGAAGTTCTTTAAGTTGATTAAAGTTGATTTGAAGCACTTCTAGTTTGTGTAACTCACCTATTTCGTTAGGAATTTGACTTAAATGATTAAAATCTAAATTCAATTGTTTTAATTGCGGAAGGTGTAACGAACTGGCATCCAATTCATGAAATTGATTGTAGGAAAGTTCTAAATACTGTAGTTTTTTTAATTGGTGTAAACTGGCCGGTAAATAACTAAGTTGATTGTTATCGGCTTCTAAGATTTCTAACTTTTTACAAGCTCCCAATTTTTCAGGTAAAATAGCGATGTTATTTATGGAAAGTGTGACGTGCTTAATTCGTTTTAGCAAACAGAAATTATCGGGTAATTCATTTATTTTATTTGCGGTAAGATCTATTTTTCTAAGATTTTTGCATAAATGTATTGAATTTGGTAGTTGTTTCAGTTCGTTTTCGTTGATTAAAAGCACTTCTAACTTGGGATAATTTGTAGTGGTTTCTGACCAATATTCAATATTGTTTTTCATTACATTTAAATGTTTCAAATTTTTAAATTGGGTCAGTTCTGTTGGAATTTCGAACAAATTGGTCGCTCTTAAGTTTAAATTTTTTACAGCCAAAGGCGTTTGTAAAGAAGTCGTTAGGTTTGCATAGATCATTTCATTTTTTGGATTTGGAGTTTGGCTCCATAAACTAAATGAGCTTAGTAAAAATAAGAGTAGAGTTTTTTTCATGAATTTATTATATAAAAAAAGGTCGAAGCGTACTTACTTCGACCTTTAAGTTTATGTTTAGCTTAGTTCGCTTTTACCACTTTTATGGTTTCTTTTTTATTTCCTGCTGTTATTTCGAAGAAATATAGCGAAGAATTAGAGAAAGAAGTAAGATCCATTTCTGTAGTTTTTGAAACAGTTGTGTTTATTTGTCTTTCAGTAACTTTTCTTCCTGTGATATCGTAAACTGAAATCTGAACTTCATTTTCTTCAAATGCTGTGAAGTCTAAAGTTACTTTTCCAGAAGTTGGATTAGGATAAATTTTAATACGTTGTGAATTCGTAAAGTTTTCATTAGATAATGCTTGAGATCCTAAGTATGATTTATGAGAAAAAACTAAAGCAGCAGAAGCATTAAATTGGATGTTGTTTCCAGTTGCATCGGTTTGTGCACTGTTTGTTCCATCAGGATGTTGTACAGAAAAGAATCCGTATTTGAAATCTGGTGTAAAAGTTAATCCAGTTGGCTCAGATCCGTTTGGTGCCGAACTATGAAGTAATACTTGTGGATTGGTTTGTTTGTGGTTAGGTCTGATTACCCAAATGTAATTTCTACCTCCATCTTGTACAACCCATAAATTACCTTTGTCGTCAAACGCTAAATTGTCATTTCCATCCGCCCAAGGTTCGTTCACTGTTCCAGATGCAGTTTGGATTGGATACGTCATTCCACCTACGAAAGTCTCAAAATTAGAAATAGTTGTTCCATTATCTTTGAAACGATATACTCTATTTTTACCTTTAGAGGCAAAATAGATCATACCATCTGGACCAATTTCACAATCTTCCACACCATTAAAATTTGTACCGCCCAAAGCTCCAGCATTGGTGGCTAAATTATTTCTGTCTGCTTGCGTTGTATTAGGGACTTGAATCCAAGTTGCTGTTGGAGAAGTTGGTTCATCATCAGATAAAGCCGTGTCTAATTTTAATACATAAACTGTTCCAGCTGCTAAATTGTTTGCTGTAGTAGGTACAAATTTATAGACACATTGCGTTCCTCCATCTTCACCGTAATATGCAAGAGTTCCCATATCGTTTACAACAATATTTTCATGGTTCATTCTTCCTAAGGCATATAATTTGTCTTTTACACCATTATTGTCATAATCCATAACACTTGCCGTTGCAGGATTTATTTCAACTAGCCAACCCACATCTTGATAACCATCACCGTTAGCATCGCCAGCTGTTGTGTTTTCTTCCGCAGTCACGATGGTTTTCCAAGGCGTAATTCCACCCGAACAGTTTCTGATAGTGGTTACTAAATCGCTACTATAAAAATTAACTTTTCTGGTATTGGTTACGTCCCAAAGAGGATTTTGCGTATTTGAATTTAAGTTGATGTTTAACATAGAAACACCTCCTGGGTTGTTTTCATGATTTACAGATAAATAACCAAGAGCACTTGCATTAATGCCAGCAGATGGAATATACCCTGTGAAATCATGTGTTCCAGGTACAATTCCTGACCCATCCATGTAAGAACTACCTTCTTTAAATAACATTTGGAAACGTTGTTCCGTCGGCATAATTAAAACAGGAGTTTGAGTGGTAGGGTTGATAGAAGTAAAGCAAGCAATATGACCTTCTTCACATACATAATCTGGATCTTTTTCTTTTAAAAATAAATCGAAACCTAAATCAGAACTCGTTAAATCGCTTTGATGAATTTCTATAGCTATTCTATTTACTCCAGTGGTAAAAAATGATTTTGGAATAAATACAGTTTGATATAGTTTTTCATTCGCACCACTAATGGCAGATGAAGCAAAAGTAGCATAATCTATTGTTCCAACTGGCATGTTGTTTCTTGCAACTTCTACACCGTTTACGTATAAAACAAATCCATCATCTCTACGGATACCAAATTCTAAATCGGTAGTTAAGGCACTTACATCACTTATTGATATGTCTTTGCTGAAATAAGTAGTTGTAAATTTTGCATTTGTGTTTCCACCAAAAGATACAATAGTTTTACAAGGGTCACCATAACCTAATGGCGCAATATTTGTATTCCAACCCGAATTGTCAAAAGATACCTCTTTCCAGGTTGTACCTTGGTTGGTTCCATTGTCTAAATACTTCCAACTAGCTCCTTTTTCAATTAAAACGCTAGGAGGAAGGGTTGTTTTTGTGTAAGATTCGCTTTTGTTTGTGGCAAAACTGAATAACGAAATCAATACCGTACTAAATAGTAAGTTTTTTTTCATGATGTGTTGTGTGTTTAATTTGAAACAAAGCTACACACCGTATGTAATGAAATTTGAAGGTATAAGTTATGAATTATTTATGATAAAGTTACTTACTTTACTAAAATGTTATTTATTGTACGGATTATCGGATAAAGTTTTAAGAAATGTTACTAAATCCTTTTTTTCTTGATCAGTTAAGTTTAATGGCTCACTTGATAAGGTCTGATTTTTAGTTGGAATTCCTACTCCTTCGCCACCGCCTTCATTGTAAAAGTCAATCACTTCTTCTAATGTGGTGTATGCGCCATTATGAAAATAGGGTGCGGTTTCATTACTATTTCGAACGGTAACGGTTTTAAACGATTTTTCGTAGATCCAAGATTTTTCATAAAGCACACCGTTTTCAAATCTGCCTTCATCTGTATCTAATTCCTTTGCTTTCGGACTTGAAAGAACTCCTAGAATTTCACTTTCATTTTCAGTATATAAAGGAGGAACCAATCCTGAAAAAGTTGGGGAAAAATGACAAGTAGCACAAGCTGCTTTTCCCGTAAATAAATTAAAACCATTAATGGCCTCATTGGCTAAGGTGTTACTTTCACCTCTAATATATTTATCGAATTCGCTATTGTTTGATTGTAATGAAAGTACATAAGAAGCTAAGGCTTTGGTAAAATGTTCTCGGGTGATTTTTTGGGTTTGAAAAAGTTTTTTAAATTGATTTTTATATTTTTTTGTCTTGTCTAATTTTTCAAGAATTTCTGTGTAAGAAGTGTTAAATTCTGAAGTGTTAAAAATAACATGTTCCACTTGTTGTTCTAAAGTATAGGCTCTTAAATCGTAAAAATAGCGGTCGGCGAATACACTATTTAATAAAGTTGGCGCATTTCTTAAAACGGGTATTCCCATTTTATTGCTAATTGATTTTGGTATTCCGTCAGCAAAACTTTTGTTGGGTTGGTGACAAGTAGCACAACTCATTTGTTGGTTTTGACTTAATATAGCATCATAAAATAATTGTTTGCCTAAGTTTGTTAATTCCTCCGAATCGGTTTCTTTTTTTAAATTGGTAAATTGATACGGATTTAAAAATTCCTTATCAAATAAAGAGGTGCTATTGGGATTCCAAGACGTAGTGAATCGAACCGGACTACTATTTTGAAAAGGAAGCAAATCGGCGTACATCGGATCTAAATAATTTTTAACTAAAGCTAAACGGTCTAAATTTTCAAAGTTAGCTTGCTGTAAGAACGAAATAGTAGCCTCAATTTTTTGCAGAAATTGCAGTTTGTTTTTTTCTGGCATTAGGTCGTTTTGTTCGCTTACATATGTTTTTATTCCTTCTAATGAATAGACGGCATCAGGTAAAGCATTTGCAGAACCTGGTGTATCAAAACCTGTTACTCCTAATGTGAAAATTCGAACCAATTGCAAGCGAATAGCCATAATGGCTTCTTTGGATTGCCAAGGTGATTTTTGTATTTTTTCATACAGCACATTATAATTGTTTTTTAAACGTCGTGCTATATTTGAGATCTCATTTTTAGTGTCATCGGTTTCGTCAGAAAAAAGTAATTCGTCTAAAACTTGAAAACCTTCGGGATTGGTGAGTATGGGTCTCGAATTTTCTTTTTCTATATGAAGTAAAGGCGCTCCATTTATTTTCGAAGTGATAAATTCGGGAAATTGAAAAGTCAATTGAAATTCCGCTTTTTTATAGGCTTTTCTACTATTTAAAAAAACAATTTGAAGGGAATCTAAACTGATTTTATTTTCTCTAAACGCATTGGCTTGCACATCTAAATTTTCTAATTCTCTTTTTAAATCTAAGGCAAAATTTGTTTTAAGCGTATCGGTGTCGAACCAATTTGTTTTAAAACTAAAAAGAGCTAGAAGAATTAGTGTGATAAATAGAAGTGGTAAAGGTAGTTTCATGGTGTTTCATTTTCCCACAAAAATACTTTTGAACTACCATATAAAAGTTACCTAAGTTTTAAGAAATTGTTTTGGAAGGTATTTAAAGTCTAATTTTTTCCAAAATAGAAGAAGACCAATTTTTAGAAGATTGAATGATAAAATGCTCTTTTTGTTGTTCTAGTCTGAAAAAAACAATTCCCCATTGAAAGGTGTCTATTGTAACCGTTACTTTCGGATGTTTTTTTATGATTTCCCAAGCGTTTTCCATTTCTAAACTCCAATGAATGTCATCGAAAATCCAAACGGATGTATTGGTTACAGTGGGCAATAAGGCTTCGAAATAATCTAAAGTGGCTTGTTGAGAATGGTTGCCGTCGAAATAAATGAGTTTACAGTCGCGGTTTACAGTCGCAGTTTCCGGTTTGTAGTTTTTTAAGAAAGTTGAAAACTCAGTGTTAATAAATTCAACATTATTTAAGTTATGCAATTGACATTGATTTTTTGCAATTGACATTGTATTTGGACAACCTTCTAAACTTGTGATTTTACCATTTTTATTTCCTAACGAAAGCGCAGAAGTGGCTAGTCCTAAAGAGGTTCCAATTTCTAAAATTTCGGTTGGTTGAAAATAACGTACAATTCTATATAATAATTTTGCTCTTTTTTGAGAAATTCCAGCAGTTTGTGCGATTTTTGATATTTGCCTGGAGTTCGACTTAAAAACGCGTGAACCAGCACCAAAATCGGTAACTTCAATGGTGTTTTTGTTGGCTAAAAGTGAGCTTCTATAATTTTTAAGTATTGAATATTCTGGATATTTCGTTTTATCGTAAAAGCATTTCGTTACCAAATCAAACACAAATGGCGAATGCACACCGTGTTCGTTTTTGGAGTGATAGAGGAATTTTATGTAGGATTTAATTTGTTGTAACATTTTATAGTTTTCAGTCTCAGTCTCAGTCTCAGTTTTTTGAACTTCCGAATTTATTGGGGTTGTTTATCATGTAATTTATTAGTTTGCCAATTTCTTTGTTTTGTTCGTTTAATTCAGAAAATTTTTCCAAAGTAATATACTCACAGCTTAAAGCATATTGCAGCCAAACATTCGTCTCCGAATTTTCTCCATCACTATCTGTTAATTTACTGATAAAATGTTTTACATATCTTCTTTTTCTGTAAGCTTCAGCTATATTAGCAGAAACGCTTCTAGAACTTCTTCTAATTTGATCTGTTAAAGAATAGGTTTCTTCCTTAGGAAATGATTTAGAAAGATTAAAAATTTCTATAGCTAAGTTAAATGATTTTTTATAGGCTAATAATTCTGTAAAATCCATATGTTCATTTTTAAAGGCGTATAATTATAATTTATTTGATATCTGTGACTGCGACTGTGACTGCGACTGTAAACTGTGACTGTAAACTACGACTTATTACTCAATCTTCGAGCTCAATTCAAACCAACGCTCTTCTTTTTCTTCTAAAGTTTGAATTACTTTTTGCAATTCATTCGCTTTGGCTTCAATTTTATCGTCAGCTACTTTTCCATCCGCAAATTCTTGTTCAATTTGTTTCTTTTGGTATTCTAAATCTTTTATTTCTCTTTCAATTTTAGTAAACTCTTTTTGTTCGTTGAAAGTTAAACCAACTTTTGCTGTTTTTTCTTTCCAACTTCCTTTATCAGTGCTCACACTGTTTAAAATTTTTGGTTCGGCAGAATCTTCATAACTTCTAAAATCGGAGTAATTTCCTGGGAAATCTTCAATTTCACCCTGACCTCTAAACACAAATAAGTGATCTACAATTTTGTCCATAAAATACCTGTCGTGACTAACAACTAATAAGCATCCGGGAAAATCTAACAAGAAACTTTCTAATACATTTAACGTAACAATATCTAAATCGTTGGTAGGTTCATCCAAAATTAAGAAATTCGGATTCTGAATTAAAACCGTACACAAATACAAACGTTTTAATTCGCCACCACTTAATTTTTCAACGAAATCGTATTGTTTTTTCGCATCAAACAAGAAACGTTCTAACAATTGCGAAGCGGAAATAATTTTTCCTTTCGTTAGCGGAATATATTCTCCGTATTCTTTAATAATATCAATAACTTTCTGACCAGGTTTTGGATTGATTCCACTTTGTGTATAATATCCAATTTTAATCGTATCACCAATAATAACTTTACCAAAATCAGGTTCCATCGTTTTGGTTAATATGTTTAAGAATGTCGATTTTCCTGTTCCGTTTTTACCAATAATTCCAATACGTTCGCCACGTTGAAAGGCGTAAGTAAAGTCTTTTAAAATGGTTCTGTCAGGGAAACTTTTATTCAATTTTACCATTTCGATAATCTTGCTTCCCATGCGCTCCATGTTAATCTCAAGTTCAACCACGTTTTCCTTACGTCGACTTTCAGCTACAGCTTTGATTTGGTAAAAATCGTCTTGTCTAGATTTCGATTTGGTTGTTCTTGCTTTGGGTTGACGTCGCATCCAAGCTAATTCTTTAATGAATAAGTTTTGCGCTTTGTCTATGGTTGCGTTTTCAGAAATTTGACGTTCTTCTTTTTTCTCTAAATAATACGAATAATTTCCTTTGTATTGGTATAGTTTTCCGTTATCTAATTCGATAATTTCGTTACAAACACGTTCTAAAAAGAAACGGTCGTGCGTTACCATAAATAACGTAATATTTTCTTTCGCAAAATAATCTTCTAACCATTCAATCATCTCTAAATCCAAGTGATTGGTAGGCTCATCTAAGATTAATAAATCCGGACGATTAATTAAAATGATGGCTAAAGACAAACGTTTTTTCTGTCCACCCGAAAGTTTATTTACTTTCAGTTTTAAATCTTCTAACTTTAATTTCGATAAAATTTGTTTGTATTGTGTTTCGAAATCCCAAGCATTAAAACGATCCATATCGTCAAAAGCTTTCTGATATTTGTCTTCGTCTTCTGGATTTTCTAACGCTTTTTCGTAGTTTCTAATAACTTGTAACACTTCATTGTCCGAAGCAAAAATGCTTTCTTCAATCGTTAATTCGTCTTGTAAATTAAAATTCTGACTCAAAAAAGCCATTTTAATTCCTTTTCGAATCACAACTTGACCCGTATCAGGTTCATCAAAACCATTAATCATATTCATAATGGTAGTTTTACCCGAACCATTTTTCGCTATAAAAGCAATTTTTTGATCTTTATTAATTCCGAAAGAAATGTCTTTAAAAAGGACACGTTCTCCGTATGATTTTGATATGTTTTCTACTGAAAGGTAATTCATTTGTCAATTTGTCAATTACACAATGTGGCAATATGCCAATTGTTTTGCAAAAATAGGTTATTGCATAGAATGAAGCAATCTTTTGGAAGTAAATAAAAAAGCTGTCGGTTAAGACAGCTTTCGTATTATTTTATGATTTCGACTTCGATGTGACTTTCATTTAAGATTTTTATCAAAGCTTTAGTGTAGTCTTCTTTGTTTGCTAAGTATTGATTATCCAAATATTTTTGCGAATTAACAGCAAAAAGTGGATAACAAGTACTTTGAATTTGGATTTGAATTTTATGTCCTTTTTTAAAAGTATGTAATACATCTTGTAATCTGAAATTGACTTCAGTTGCTGTATTTGGAGTTAATGCAGCTGGAGTTTCAAAGCTATTTCTAAAACGTGCTGGCATGATTTCACTTCTAACCATTTGATGGTAATTCGCATATAATACATTTGGTTTGTCTGCATTTTGCGGTTCATCTATAGGATAAATGTCGATAAGTTTTACAATAAAATCAGCATCTGAACTACTAGATTCTATTTTTAGTTTAGCCAAAATTTCTCCTGCCAATGTAACATCTTCCGTTAAATAATCTGTTGAAAATGTCACCACATCTGGTCGGTTTAAAGCAAATCTTTGGTCTTCCGACATGTAATTTC
>CAZULO010000013.1:0-32021 GCA_964621245.1 uncultured Flavobacterium sp. | reverse complement strand
TGGTAATTGTAGGCGGAGTGATCCCAGCACAAGATTACCAATATCTATTTGACGCTGGAGCCGTTGCCGTTTTTGGTCCTGGAACCAAAATTAGTGAGGCGGCTATTAGTATTTTAGAGGTTTTGATTGAAGATTAAACATATTCAAACCTGACAGGTTTTTGAAACCTGTCAGGTTTTATTTTTTGGCAAAATGATACTTTTACATATATTTGTAATTATATATACAAGCCAAACAATTATGATTCAAGCCTTAGAACTTGGTAACTATTACCATATTTACAATCGTGGAATAAATAGCACAACACTATTTAAAGAAAAAGAAAACTACGAACATTTCCTTAAGCTTTACGAAAATCATATTGACCCAATTGCTGAAACTTTTGCATGGTGTTTAATGAAAAATCACTTTCATTTTTTAATAAGAATAAAAGAAATATCTGAAGTTAATACTGAAAAAATGATTTTACCTTCTCAATCATTTTCAAATTTGTTTAATGCTTACACTAAAGCTTATAACAAAAGATACCATCGACATGGTGCCTTATTTGAAAGACCTTTCAAAAGAAAACAAATTAATTTTGATACTTATTTACAAAATGTAATTGCTTACATACATAACAATCCTGTTCATCATAAAATTTGCAGTCATCCAATCGAATATACTTGGAGTTCATATATTAGTTGTATTTCTGAAAAACCAACAAAACTAAAAAGAAAAGAAGTAATTGAAATTTTTAATGATGTAGATAATTTTAAGAATTTTCACCAAGAAAAAGGGAATTATTTTGCAATTGAAAATTTATTAGGGATTTAAAATTAAACCTGACAGGTTTTTGAAACCTGTCAGGTTTGCTATCCTTATAAAACATCAACAGAAATGTTGGTGTTTTTTTATGCTCAAAACTTGTTAAAAGCTTACAATTGTAGGCGGTTCTATTCAAATTAAAACTATAATTTTGAATATGACTATAGAGCAATTAATTTTAACACTAGAAGAAAAATTTAATTGTGGGTTTGAAATCACAAAACGAAAAGGTATTTTGACAAGTACTTGGGAAATTTATAAAAAAGGAAAATTCTTTTACTTTTTTGATGTCAGCGAAAAAATAATTTTTGATGAAAATCACAAATATACCAGAGAAGAACTAATAGAAGAATTTAAAAATTCATATTTTACTATCGATTGTGAACTTTATTAAATATTATAAATTAATTTGATATTGAATTCTTCTATTTTTTATTCTGTCTTCTAATTCATCTAAAGTTAAAAATGCATATGAAGAACCTTTTTCATTTAAACTCACAAAACAAAAACGGAATCTTGAACCTAGAATTTTACCGAAGTTAAATTCATTTTCTGTTGCGCCAAAGAAAAATCCTTTTGGATTTTCAGGTAAATATTTTTTTGTGGTTTTTAATTCAACTAAAATAATATCTTCTAAATATGTTTGAATAAAATCAGTATCAGTAATTTTACCAACCATTTCAGGTAAATAAATTAAATCAAAAGCCTGAAGAAATCTATGTTCTATTTTAAGTAAATCTAATAATTGTTTTTTAGTTGCTAAATCAATTTTGAAAAAACCTGTATAATTTTCAATTAAAAAATTAACCCCTTCTTTTTCTGTAATATTATTTGACAATGTCAATACAAATGAGTGCTTTCTTGACATTACTTCTCAGATTTTATTTCATAATCTTTATAATTATGATTTGGATTAATAATTTTGAAATCTAAAAGTTCAGAAACATTTAACTTAAAAACTTTCGCAAACATTGCAATATTAGAAAGTGAAATATTTCTTTCACCTCTTTCTATCATTCCAATATAAGTTCTATGAAAACCAGTTAAGAAAGATAACTTTTCTTGGCTAATATTTTTTTCAAGTCTTAATTGCTTAATTCTATTACCAAATTCTTTTATTAAAAATTCATTTACCATTAAACAAAACTATACATATTGTATGTAATGATCAACAGACAATATGTATCATTAAAATAATATCACTAAACAAAAAAACCAGCCCTAAAGCTGGTTTTCTTATTTACTATTAAATCAACCTTATTCCCTAACTCAAATCCATTCTTTAGCTTCCTCATACGTTTCACTGATATAGCTTAAATATTGCACCATTCTTGGTGAAGAGCCGTAATTTGGAGTGGCACAATGTGGTAAAGCTTGGTGCCAAATTATTATATCGCCTGCAGAAGCTGGAATTGCCTGAGGTTGTAAAGTTTCTAAAGCATAAGCTCTTGGATGAACACTATCAGGAACTTGTTTCATCCAAGCAGTGATTTGATTATGAAAACCTGGTACACAATGAAACGCACCATCTTTTGGTCCACAATCTGATAAGTAAATCAAACCTTGTAATCGAAATGGAATGGGCAATTGTAAACTCACATCCCAATGTAAATCGCTTCCTTTAAAAGAATAGTTTGGAGTAACGGGCGGATTAAAACTGACTTTATCAATGGTTTTATAAATAGCTTGCGACTGATACAATTGCTCAAAAGCTTTTCTGATTTTTCCTGAAGCTCTATTTTTTTCTAACAAAGGATGATCAAAAAAATTAAGCATCATTCCGCGTTGCTCAGGATGATTTTGATACCAAGTGGTAGGTTGGTTACGATCCATTTTTAAAAATTCCCAGATTACATTTTGAGTGGCCACACAATCTGATTTGGAAATGGCATTAGACAAAACAATATATCCTTGATTCTCAAAAAATTGTATTTCTTCTTGACTTAGCACATTAATTTCTTGTGAAATTGACTCAACAAGTTTAGTTGCTTTTTCGTTAACCCAACTTTCAAAGGATGCTAAAGTAGGTTTTTCAGTATACAAAAAATGTAAAACCTCATCAATCCCAACACCTCTTTTATACAAATACTCTATTTCTTGAGTCCAAGATGCTACACTATCACCCGAACCTAATATCCTATTTCTGAATGACGTAATGAATGGATTAGTACTCATATTTTTTAAATTTAACTTTCATTCAAAAATAGAAAACTAGTTCCTAAGTTTGTATTAAGATGTTTTCAAATCGTATTTTTAAGTCATAAAACATGGAAAATAAAAAAAACCAGCTTTAAAACTGGTTTTTATTGTGTAAAATATGAAATGGAAATATATTTATTTTTGAATATCTAACTTTATATTTCCTCAAAAACATTAAAATTTCTTAGTTAACTTTTCGTTTTTACTGTAAAGTTCCATTTGTTTGGCTACTTGCGCTGGTCTGTCACTAGAAATAATCATGACGCCAGTTTTAATGATATCATAATAAATTGAATCGCCATTTGCTACAGCACTTTTGTCGATATTTCCCATAGTTCCTGTAATACAACATATTCCTTTTGATTTCATGTAAGTCATCGTTTCTTCTTTTGGAAATGAAGTACCAATAAACGCAACCATATTTTCAGCTTTAACACCTAAGGCTTCCATACGTTCTACATCTTCTTTTCCTCTTGCAGAAACGGACAACATCATATCAGGAGCTAAAGTAGCAACCTCAGCAGCTTGATTTGCGTTATAAGTAATCACAATTGAGTAATTTTCGGCTTTATTTCTTTTAATCGCATCAATAATCATTTTGAAGGGCACTCCTCTTTTCACATCTAAAGTATATACCACTTTTCCTTTTCCCCATACTAAAACTTCATCTAAAGTTTCAATTTTATATGGTGTCACATTACCTTCATTATCTTTCAAAAAAAGGCTTTGTAATTCTTTGTAAGTGTACGAATTAATTGGACCAGTTCCTGTTGTAGTTCGGTCTAGATTATTATCGTGCATCATTACTAAAATAGAATCTTTAGTTAAAGCGATGTCGGTTTCAATAATAACAGGATTTTGCTTTAACGTATTTTCAAAAGTTGCAGTACAATTCTCTGGAAAGTTAGTTGCTGGTCCACCTCTATGTGCACTTACAAGCGGATAAAAATTTTGATTTCCTCTGAAAAAAGATTTAAAATCTGAATTGTTTTTAAAATGAATATTATGAGATTGGGTTTGACAAAATACAGTCAAAACAAATAAAAAGAAAACGAATGTTGCAGTTGCTTTTTTCAAAATTAAGAATTTAAATTAGTAGACAAATTTACTAAAACCCTCTTAAAATTAAGCTCTAAAATACAAAAACACTGCATTTTACTATTTATGCTATTTTTTTTCATATTCTTAGTTAAATAACTAAAATTTTAGCAAATACTATAGAAATTACTTTCCAATTTGTGTATTCAGAAGCCACTCTTAAAAGTTCTTGAAAAATAAAATTTACAGAAAAATAAACTGAAACACAACTAAAAAACTTATGAAATTAGATATAAAAACTATCACTACCTAAATTATATTGTATTTTTTTCACTTGAAAAGATTTTTAAGCGAATTTAATACTTGGTAATAAAAAAATCACAAACAAATTGTCTAAATCCGAAATTACCACCCAAATAATTTATAAATACTTTTGCAAAAAATATTGGAGACAATATCTTAAATTAATTTTAAATATAAAAAATGTTAAAAAAATCAATAGCTTCTTTACAAAAAGAAGCTGGAAATAGCGGAGAAAATGCTTTAAAAAGGAGTTTGGGCGGCTTTAACCTAATTATGATAGGCATTGGTGTAATTATCGGTGCGGGTTTGTTTTCGTTAACTGGAATTGCAGCTGCTAACAACACCGGACCTGCAGTTATTTTATCGTTTGCCGTTGCAGCTGTGGGTTGTGCTTTTAGCGCCTTATGTTATGCAGAATTTGCTTCAATGGTTCCTGTTTCTGGGAGTGCTTACACTTATGCTTATGCTACTATTGGAGAATTATTTGCCTGGATAATTGGATGGGATTTAATTTTAGAATATTCAGTAGGCGCTGCCACTGTAGGAATTAGTTGGTCGCAATATTTGGTGAAATTTTTAGAAAAATTTGGGATTTACATTCCACAACAACTAACGATGTCGCCATTTGAAAAAGTTAAAGGAATAAACGGAGAAACCATTACAGGGATTGTAAACTTACCTGCTGTATTAATTATTGTTTTAATTTCATCAATAATTATAAGAGGTACTAAAAGTTCTGCCTTTTTTAATGCGATTGTAGTAACTTTAAAAGTAGGAGTCGTTTTATTATTTATTGCCTTAGGTTGGCAGTATATTTCTCCAGAAAATTACCATCCATTTATACCTGAAAACACAGGAACATTTGGAGAATTTGGTTATTCAGGTATTTTAAGAGGAGCGGGTGTAATTTTCTTTGTATTTATAGGATTTGATATTGTAGCAACTATGGCACAAGAAACTAAAAATCCTCAAAAAAATATGCCAATAGGTATTTTAGGTTCGTTACTAGTTTGCACCATTTTATTCATTGCGTTTGGATATGTAATGACAGGTTTAGCTCATTATACAGAATTTAAAAACAGTGCAGCTCCAGTTGCCATTGCCATTGCGAAAACACCTTATCTTTGGTTAGCTACCGCAGTAATAATGGCTATTTTAATTGGCTATACATCTGTAATTTTAGTCGATTTATTAGGACAATCTCGTGTGTTTTATGCCATGAGTAAAGACGGTTTATTACCAAAAATGTTTTCTGATTTACACCCAAAATTCAATACACCTTTTAAATCTAACATTATACTTTGTGTTTTTATTAGTTTATTTGCTGGATTAGTTCCGATAGATGTCGTTGGAGAAATGACAAGTATCGGTACATTATTGGCCTTTGTAATGGTTTGTGCTGGAATTTTAATTTTAAGAAAGAAAGAACCAAATATTCCAAGACCATTTAAAACACCATGGGTTCCTTTAGTACCTATTTTAGGAATACTAACTTGTTTATTAATGATGTTCTCCCTTCCGTTTAGTACTTGGTTAAGATTATTTGTTTGGTTGGCTATTGGTATTCTAATTTACTTTTTTTATGGCAAAAAAAATAGTGTTTTAGGGAAGTCAACTCAAAAATAAAAAACAATAAAAGACTTACTACTCGCGCTGTATTAAATTTTAATCCATCAAAACCTCTTGTATTTATAACATAAAGTTTAAATACAGGAGGTTTTTTTTTAGAAGTTAATTCACTCAACTAATTTACTTTTTCGCCAAACAATAAACCGACTACAAAACATATTTAATTCTTACAAAAAACATTACTCTTTAATTAACAGAACAAGACAAAAATCTTAGTGATCGTAAATGTGAATTCCATAAATTTCAAAACTGAATAGTCTAGTTTTTTACAAAAAAAGCAAACAAATTACCGTTTGAAGATGAAAAACGCAATTAAACCTTAGAATATGCTTTTTATCCAATAAATGATAACTTCATCGAAGATATTTTATTTTAAGATAAATTTATAAGAAGTTTGCAACGCAATAAAAAGAAACAATTTTCGTATATACAAAGTCATGAAATACATTTTTTTAGTACTAGCCAGTTTATGTATCACAACCGTTTACAGCCAAGTAGGTATAAACACTACAAGTCCAACTAAAACATTAGATGTAAATGGAGATACCCGAATTAGAGGTTTATCCAATACAGAGAACAGAACAGTGGCTATCTATGCCAAACCAGATGGAACATTAGTAAATAGTTACTCCGATCCATCAGCACCAGGTACAAAATTTGTAGGTTTTTTAAATAATGACATTTTATTAGATCAAGATTTTAATTTTAAAGAAATCTTACTTTCTAATGAATTAATCGATGTAAATGCAGAATACAACAGTACTACCGGCAAATACACTCCATTATATTCAGGTTTTTATAAAATTTCAATGGATTTTGATATTGGTGATTATTCAAACGACCAATATGACTTAGACATTTTAATTGGACTTTGGGATTTTACTACAAATAACTGGGTGTTACGTAGAACTTTTAAACACAGAGATAACAACAATACCACCATGACACCAGGAAGAAATGAAAGCTTTGGAATTTCAAATTATTTACAATTAACCCAAGGACATTCGTATGGTTTTAGAATTTTCACCGATTATGATGGTTCTTTAAATTCGGGTCAAAGAAATGCTAAATTGAAATTTCAAAATAGTGGTTCTACAGGAACTTCATTATCTACTAGTTTTTCTATAGAAAAAGTATTGTAAACTATTTTCTTGGATGATAATTTTGTAGCACTTCAGCTAAAAATTTTCGGTCCAAATGCATATACACTTCAGTAGTGGTAATTGATTCATGACCTAACATTAATTGTATCGAACGTAAATCGGCACCATTTTCCAGTAAATGTGTTGCAAAAGAATGACGAAATGTATGAGGCGAAATTGTTTTTTGCAAACCTATAACAATTGCTAGATCTTTAATTATAGTAAACACCATAGCTCGAGTAAGCTGTTTTCCTCTACGATTTAAAAATAATGTATCTTCATGTCCTTTTTGAATTGATAAGTGAACGCGAATAAAATTTTTATAATTTAAGATTAATTTCTGAGTTGCTAATCCTATTGGAACAAAACGTTGTTTATTACCTTTTCCTGTAATTTTAATAAAACCTTCTTCGAAAAATAAATCAGAAATTTTCAACGTTACTAATTCAGAAACTCGTAATCCGCAACTGTATAGCGTTTCTAACATTACTTTATTCCGTTCTCCTTCAAGCGTGGAAAGATTTACGGCTTGAATTAATAAATCTATTTCAGAAGTAGATAAAGTATCCGGTAATTTTCTGCCTGTTTTGGGTACTTCAATTAATTCTAAAGGAGTATCATTTCGGTAATCTTCAAATATCAAATAATTGAAAAAGCTTTTTAAACCAGAAATAATTCTAGATTGACTTCTTGCATTAACCTGAGTAGAAATCTTATAAATAAACTGCTGCACTTCTTCTTCTTTTATATGAATCGGTGAAACTTCTATAGCGTTTTCAGACAAATAGGTCACTAATTTTTCAACATCAAAACTATAATTTTCTATAGTATTAGCAGACAATCCACGTTCTAAACGTAAATAATTTTGATATTCTTTAATATAGGAATTCCAATTTGGCATAAAATAACACTTCCGTTTAGTACCTACAAAAATAAGCGTTTTTTTTTATGTTAAACTTTCAATCGAATTGAATTATGTTTTACATTTGCAAAAAATTTCGATTCTGAAAAAAACAATTGCCATATGTGTCTCATTGCTATTCTTTTTGCCCGCATTAAGCAATTTGGCTATTGTTATTAGTTTTAAAATAAACCAAGATTACATTGCAAAAACACTTTGTGAGAAAAAAGAGGTCAAAGAAAACACCTGTAATGGACATTGTCATTTAAAGAAAGAATTAAAAAAAGTGGCAGAAACAGAAACAGAATCCACCTTACCCGAATTACATAAAGAAAAAACAGAATTGGTTCAATTTGAATCTGATTTTACATTTTCATTTTACCCAAAATCTTCAAAACAAACTTCTTTTTCTTTTTATAAAGAAAGCAACTTAGCTTTTATCTCAAAAGCTATTTTTCACCCTCCAATTTGTTAAAACTTTTTGTAACGTTAGCATTCCACTAATCACTTTTGATTTATTGGTGAATTTTTATAGCTTTTTTTTTAAAGGATATTAATAACTCCCAATTCTGTAAAAGCTGTTTCTAACGTCTTCGAAAATATATTTAACAAATTCATTTTTAAATCAAACTTTTTGCTGTACCGATTTTAATCTGGAACAGTAAAACCGCTGTAGATTGTTATTTCGTATCCTTGAAATTTTAAAACTTGGATCAAAAAGCAATACCTATCTACTAATAAATTAGTAATTATACTCATGAAAAATAGTTTTATACTCCTACTTATCTTAGTAGGACAAGTTGTTGTGGCACAAAAATCTGAAAACAACACAAGTAATGACAGCATCCAAACCATAGAAGAAGTTTACGTAACCGCAAACAAAACAGCCACTAAAAAGGCTGAAATGCCTGTAGCTATTCATAAAATATCTAAAAAAACAATCGAAGAGACTAAAGCCACTGCTATGTATGAGTTGGTGAATAAAATTCCAGGTGCTATTATGGTAAATTTAGGAAACGAACAACATTCTATGGCGATTAGACAACCTATGACCACCAATTCTTATTTTTTATATTTAGAAGATGGCTTACCTATTCGTCCGTTAGGGATTTTCAATCATAATGCTTTGTTAGAAATCAATCAATTTAATTTACAAAATATTGAGGTGGTAAAAGGACCAACTTCTTCCATTTATGGTCCTGATGCTATTGGAGGTTCGATCAATTTAATTTCTGTGAATCCGAGTTTACATCCGAGTTTTAAAATTGGAATTCAAGCAGATCAATTTGGATATAAAAACATAACCGCTTCTGGAAGTAGTACTTTCGGGAAATTAGGCGTGCATGTTGCTGGTATGTTTGCTGATCAGAAAGATTCTTGGATGGCATATTCCGATTATAAAAAAGCAAATATAAATGCGAAATTAGTCTATCAATTTAATAAAAGAACCAGATTAATAGGAACCGTTTTCAATGGAAACTACAATTCAAACATGTTTGGAAGTGTAAATGAAGCAACCTTTTTAAATCGAAATTATACTAGTCAAACAGACTTTACCTACAGAAAATCTGAAGCTTTACGAACAAAATTAACTTTTGAAAATGAGTGGAATAATCAATCTAAAACTTCCATTACGGCTTACTTTAGAGATAATAAATTAGGTCAAAATCCCTCTTATGGTATTCGATGGACAACAGGACAAAACACTGCAAAAGGAGAAATTAATTCGAATGATTTTAAAAGTTATGGAACTTTAATCCAACAGATCCAAACCATAGATTTTCTTAAAACCGAAGCTGTTGCTGGATTTTTATATGATTTTTCACCCATAACCTATTTTTCAAACCAAATAAATTTAAAAGCCAATTTAAATCCGGGTGGTCAAACTGTTTCTTCTTATGAAAATTTAGGGGAAAATGGTGTGAAATTAGCGAATTATGATTCGGAAGTGAAAAACATCGCAGCGTATATTCAAACCAAAACAAAACTGAATGCAGATTTAATTCTGACTTTAGGAGTGCGACATGATATTATGGATTTAAGTTATAATAATTACTTGAATGACAGTAAAGGTGTTCAGAAATATGAAAGTACTACTTTTAAAGGTGGTTTGAATTTTATCGTAAATAAAAACATTGGATACTACATCAATTATTCGGAAGGATTTACACCTCCTGGTGTGACATCAATTTTCAGATTAAAACCTGGAACTGGAGGAAATACTGGAATTCCAGCTGATTTTTACTATAATTTAAAACCTGCTTTATTCAGAAATTATGAAATTGGAGGATACGCGAACATCATACCTTCAAAATTATATCTTGATTATGCTTTTTATTTATTAAACGGGAAAAATGAATTATTGAATATTCGTCAAGCTGATAATTCTTTTGATTACCAATCTGCCGGTCAAACAAGACATAAAGGAGTAGAATTTTCTTTACATTACAACCATTCTAAACAATTTCAATTCAGAATTGGAGGAACCACAGCCCAACACACCTTTGTTAAATTTGACGTATCGGCAAAACCAACTGATGTGCTTAAAAACTTAGATGGTTTAGAAATGCCATCTGCTCCAAAATGGTCGGGAAATACAGAAATAACATATCAACCAAATTGGTTTCCTAAATTCAGAATTGCTGTAGAATGCCAATATGTATCGAGTTATTTTCAAGATCAAGTAAACACGATTAAATACGATGGTTATACCATTTTTAATAGTCGATTGGGTTATAATTGGAAAAACATTGAAATATTTACAAATATTTTAAACGCCACAGATAAATTATATGCTTATAATGTTACCAGAGCAAATGCAAATAATTCACCTGCCACTTATACAGTTGCCGCACCAAGAACATTTATGTTCGGATTACAATATCAATTTGATTTAAAAAAATAAGATGAAAACAAAAGAATCAAAATTTAAGAGAAAAATCAAGCAGAAAATTTATAGTTATCATAAATATTTAGCTTTTTTCACTATAATCCCTGTCATTTTCTGGAGTATTTCTGGTATGATGCATCCTTTTATGTCGCATTTTTTCAAACCTGAAATTGCTAGGGATTATTTAGAAAAACAAACTATTGATACGGCTAAAATAAAATTCACCTTGAAAGAAGTTTTAGATCAAAACAACTTGAAAGAAATTAAAAACTTCAGGATTGTTAACTTCAATCAACAATTCTATTACCAAGTAAAAAACAAAACGAATGACTTGTTATATTTTAATACTTCAAACGCTAGTTTACTTAAAAATGGAGACGCTAGATATGCCGAATGGTTAGCCAGATATTTTTTAGATGATCAAAATAGTAAAATTTCAAATGCTGAAGTTTTATCTGATTTTGATCAACAATACAAATACATCAATCGATATTTACCGGTTCATAAAATCACATTTGATAGAGCCGATGAGATGCAAATTTATGTAGAAACAGCTTCTAGTAAACTCGCAACATTCAATCCGAAATCGCGTCAAATTTTTATCACTCTTTTTGATTTGTTTCATAATTTTTCATTTTTGGAAAAATTCTCAAACGATCATATTAGAATACTTTTTGTTAGCTTTTCATTGTTTATCATTTTATGTAGTGCGATTAGTGGTTTAGTAATTTACGGATTCTTTTGGAAACAATTTAAAAAGATAAACGCCACCACTAGCGAACTTAAAGCTCGTAAAAACCATAGAAAATTTGGACTTATATTTTCGTTTTTCACTTTTGCATTTGTTTTTAGCGGTTTGTTTCACATTATAAAAAAATGGGAACCTAATACGATTCCTTATTTAGTGTATGAACCTATTTTTAAAACAAAAAACCTAAATTTCGACCTTAAATCTTTACCGGTAAATTGGCAAAATGAAATTAATTTTGGTTTGATTGATTTCGAAGGAAAAACATATGTAAGAAGCTCAGTAAAAACTTTTAAAGAAGCAAAAAAAACAGGGACAAATGATTGGAAAGACAAAGCAAAACCTGTGTTCGAAATTGCATATTATGACTGTACTAATTTGAACATAAAGAAAGATTTGGAAGTACCTTACGCACAGTTTTTAGTTGAGAAATTAAATGAAAAACATCATTTTATTGACAAACATTTAGTAAACAAAAGCAATCAAAGCAAAGTAGCTATTTTAACTGATTTTGATAAAAGAGAATATGGTTTTGTGAACAAAAGACTTCCTGTGGTGAAATTAGCCTTTAAAACTCCGGAAAATCATACTTTTTTCTTGGAAACTGCAACTTCAAGAATTGCTGCTAAAGTCACGAATTATGATCGAGCTGAAGGTTACTCGTTTGCAATATTCCACAAATTTTTATATTTAGAATGGGCTGGAAAATCAATTAGAGATTTGATAGCTGTGATAACTGCTTTATCCATTTTAATAATGAGTATATTAGGACTTCGGATTTTATTTAAGAAGTAAAAACAAAAAAATCGCTAAAGTATGTTTAGCGATTTTTTTTTAGACATAAAAAAAAGCTTTACATTTCTGTAAAGCTTTTAAGGGTGGAAGACCGGGTTCGAACCGGCGACCCTCGGCACCACAAACCGATGCTCTAACCAGCTGAGCTACATCCACCATGTATAAATACGGGTGCAAATATAAGGCTAAATTTTACATCTCCAAATAAAATTATAAAAAAAAATGAACTTTTTTACATCAAATCACCTAAGCTATTGACAGTCAAATATCTTTCTACAGTAAAACCTTCAGCATGCGCTACACCAACTAACCTACCTAAATCCATCGCACGGTAAGCAATGCTATCTAAAAAGTTTTTGGAGGTGATTGGCGTAGTTGGTTCTTTGGAATTTGGATCATAAAATTGAGTTTTATAAGCCTTTACAGCATCCATTTTAACATCAATAAATCCAGAAATATCAACTACAAAATCAGGCTTTAAATTTTCCCATTGTATGTAATGGTATACTTTTTTTGGTCGGAAATGAGTTTGAGTAACCCCTTCTAACTCTGTTTCAACTTTAGACAATCCTGATAAGAAACACGCATCACTCACTAATTTACTTCCTTTTCCATGATCAATATGTCGATCGGTAACGGCATTGCACAAAACAGTATCGGGTTGGTATTTTCGTATTAATTTAATTATTTCTAGCTGATGTTTTTCATCATTTACAAAAAACCCATCTCTAAAATTTAGATTTTCTCTTACATGTACACCTAAAATTTTTGCAGCCTCTGCAGCCTCTTCATCTCTAGTTTGTGCGGTACCACGAGTTCCTAATTCGCCTCGAGTTAAATCGACAATCCCTACTTTTTTACCTGCAGCAATTTCTTTGGCTAAAGTTCCAGCACAACCTAATTCTACATCGTCTGGATGTGCACCGAATGCTAATATGTCTAATTTCATTTTTTAAGTCTCAAATTGTTATGTTTTGCTAATCGCCACGAAGGGACAAAATCGCTAAGTTTTTTTTTGTTTTAATAATTAATATTTTAATCTGTTAGTAAATTTTGCATAATTCAAACTATTCAATAATCACTTTTAATTTTTAACTAAAATACTTAATATTGTATTGGCTTTATTTTCTGTTTCGATAAATTCTTTTTCTGGTTGACTATCTTTTGTAATTCCGCAACCTACGTATATTTTGGTTTCTTTATCTCCTATTTCACAACATCTTAAATTCACAAATAAATCCGTTTGATCTTGGATTTGAAATTCGCCTAAAAAACCAGCGTAATATTTTCTGTTGTAGTTTTCGTTTTCTACAATAAAATCTCTAGCTTCTTGTAAAGGCATGCCACAAACCGCAGAAGTAGGATGTAATTTACGTATTACCTCTTTTTCAGATACATTAAAGTTTAGTTTTCCAGAAATATCTGATTTTAAATGGACTAAATTACCCGCTTGATGTGTATATGTTTCTGAAACGTGTAATGCTTCCACTAAATAACCAATACTACTTTTAATATAATCCGTTACTAGTTGTTGTTCTTCAAGTTCTTTTTCTTGCCAAATTACAGGTTCTGAAAAAACTTGTGTTCCAGCTAAAGCGACCGTTTCTAATGTATTATTTTTAATTTTAACTAATTGTTCTGGAGTAGCTCCCATCCACATTCCAACTTTCGGATGAAACCATAAATATCGGAAAGCTCCAGTATATTTTTGTATTAATTTTTGATACGATTTTATAAAATCTACCGTTTGAGAAACTGTAATAGTTCTGGATAAAACTACTTTTTTGAAGGTTCCGTTTTCAATTTCAGCAATGGCGTTATTTACTAAATTTACAAATGAAGATTGTGCATTTTCATCGAATTTCTTATTCATTTCATACCCGTTCACATCGTTCTCAAGATTAATTTCTTCTTGAAAAACAAAAGATTCAGTAAGAGGAAAAACTACATTTGTATCGTTGTAAAAACCATGAAACACAAAACCACTTTGCTCCTGAAACTCATGCAATACATCATTTTTTTGAAAAAATCCGTTTAAAATAGTTTCCTGTGGTTTAGCATATAAAACGAAAGGTAATTTATCGTTAAAACAGGAAATAGCGCGTTGAATTAGTCTCATTTTTTATCTCTTCTCGATAAAACCATATTGGACAATTTACATAAAGAAATCAATTTGTCGTTTTCATCTACAATTTTAATTTCCCATAAATGGATACTGGCGCCCTTGTGAATGATCTTAGCTGTACAAAACACGACACCTTCTCTTTTACTACGTAAATGATTGGCACTAATTTCTATACCTCGTACTTCTTGTTTTTCTGGATTAATAAACATCAATGAAGCTGCACTTCCAACACTTTCAGCCAAAGCTACCGTTGCACCGCCATGTAATAAACCCATAGGTTGATGTACTCTGGAATTCACAGGCATTTTCGCTTTTAAAAAATCTTCACCCGCATCAATATACTCAATTTCAAGGGTTTCCATTAAGGTGTTTTTAGACCATTCGTTACAAAGTGCTAAAAATTTTTCTTTATTAAACATAAATAGTTATTTTTACAAAGTTACAAATTTATATTTCGAATATAAATATACCAAAACGAAGATTTTTTCGTTAAAAATGAAATGGCCACGAATTAGACAAATTAATTTTTGAAAATAGTGGGTTTTGGTATTAAATCTAATAAATATCTGCAAATCTGCGGACAAAAAAATTAAAAACATGCGTCAATTTTTACTTATATTAGGTTTCATTGCTTCTTTTTCTCTTACTTCTTGTAGAAATGAATTAGATTTTGAACCAAACATAGGAAACTTATCTTTTTCAAAAGAAACCGTTTATTTAGATACTGTATTTACGAATATTGGTTCAAGTACTTACACCTTAAAAGTATTTAATAAAACAAATAAGAATATTTCTATTCCAAATATACGTTTAGGTAAAGGACAAGCCTCAAACTACAGACTTATGGTAGATGGCATTCCAGGAAAAGCCTTTGAAAACATTGAGCTTTTAGCCAAAGACAGTATGTTCATTTTTATAGAAATTACTGCAGATTTTGCTTCCGCTAATCCAACTGATTTTTTATATACCGATCAAATTGAATTTGGGAATACAATAGATTTTCAAAAAGTGGATTTAGTAACTTTAATTCAAGATGCCGTTTTTATTTATCCAGAAAGAGCTGGAAGTCCAAACAACTTTTCCTATGAACAGATTCAGCTTGGCACAGATGAAAATGGAAATCCTATTAAAATTACAGGAACTAATTTAAGTAGAAATGACGCCACAAACGGAGACGAATTACATTGGACAAACGATAAACCTTATGTAGTGTATGGTTATGCAAAAATTCCAGAGAATGAAACTTTAGTTGTAGACGCTGGAGCTCGAGTACATTTTCATGCGAATTCTGGGTTGATTGTAGCTGATGAGGCAAGTTTAAATGTTAACGGAACTTTATCCACTACAAATTCATTAGAAAATGAAGTAATTTTTGAAGGAGATCGATTAGAACCTAATTATGCTGATGTAGCTGGTCAATGGGGAACCGTTTGGTTTTTACCTGGAAGTAAAGCAAATACATTAAACAATTTAACTGTTAAAAATGCTACAGTTGGTATATTAGTGTCTGGAAACGATGGTACAACTTCGCCAACAATTGACATGACCAATACACAAATTTACAATTGTTCAAATGTTGGGATTTTAGCTAGAACTGGACATCTATCTGGAAAAAATATTGTGATAAATAATTGCGGACAAGCCAGTTTAGCCTGTACTTTTGGTGGTAATTACGATTTTACACATTGTACTTTTGCCAATTATTGGAATGCTCCAAATCAGACTTGTTTAGTGATGGATGATTTTGATGGATCTGGTTTATTTGCTTTAGAACAAGCTAACTTTAAAAATTGTGTTTTTTATGGTTCAACTAATTTAGGAATTTCTTTAGAGAAAAATGGCTCTATTTTTAATTATAAATTCGATAATTGTCTTATTAAATTTGTTGATTTCAACAATCAATTTGCTAATAATTCGCTATATCAATTCGAAACTAATCCTAACTATCAAGATTGTATTATTGCTACAACTTCACTAAATAATACGCCCAATTTCAAAGACAAAAATAAAAATGATTTCCGTTTACTCGTAAATTCTGCATGCATCAACAAAGCTAATTTTGCTTTTAATTTACCATTCGATATTTTAGGGAATCCAAGAACTAATCCATCTGATATTGGTGCTTATGAATACATTCCATAGAGTAAAAACTTTGAAGAACATTTTACATTAGCTTAACCTTTTGATAATATTGTAAGGGGAAATATTAGTTATATTTGCCTAACTTTTAACCCCTTACAATGAAAAAAATTACACAACTAGCATTATTACTCTTTTCTTTTTATGGTTTCTCGCAGGTTCCTGCTGGTTACTATTCTACTGCAACCGGAACGGGATTTACATTAAAAACCCAACTTTATAACAAAATTAAAGGACATACTGACAATGGTTATTCTGGACTTTGGACCACCTATGCCACTTCTGACAGAGACCATCAGAATGAAAATGACAATACAATTTTTGATTTGTATTCTGAAAATCAAAATGGAGCAGATCCATATACTTTTACTTACAGCACGAAACAATGTGGAACTTATGCTGGAGAAGGAGATTGTTACAACAGAGAACACATGATTCCGCAATCCGTTTTCAATTCTGCAGCACCAATGGTTTCAGACGCCCATTTTATTCCTCCAACGGATGGTAAAGTGAACGGACTTCGTTCTAATTACCCACATGGAATGGTGGCAACTGCTTCTAACACTACCTTAAATGGAGGTAAATTAGGATCAAGTGCTGTTTCAGGATATACAGGAATTGTTTTTGAACCAGCCAATGCCTTTAAAGGAGACATTGCAAGAATGTATTTTTATTTTGCTACTAGATATGAAAATACGGTTGCATCATATCCTTATGCCATGTTTAATGGAACAAGCAATCAAGTTTTCTCTACTTCATTTTTAAATATGCTACTAACTTGGCATGCTAATGATCCAGTGAGTGCCAGAGAAATTGAAAGAAACAATGCGATTTATGCCAGACAAGGGAACAGAAATCCTTTTATTGACAATCCTAATTATGTTACTGCTATTTGGGGAGCGGCACCAGGCGGATCTTCTTCTGACACTACAGCACCGAGTATTCCTACCAATTTAACATCTACAAGTAAAACTACTACAACTGTAACTTTAACTTGGAATGCTGCTACAGATAATGTGGGCGTGACGGGATACGAAGTATATGTAGGAACAACATTAGTAACAACAACTACTGGAACAACTTATACTGTAACAGGCTTAACTGCTGCAACAACGTATTCTTTTTCTGTTAGATCAAAAGATGCAGCTGGAAACAAATCAGCAAGTAGTAACGTATTATCTGTAACTACAAATGCCACAGCGACAGCTTCAAAAACGGATTTATATCTTTCAGAATATGTAGAAGGATCGTCTAACAATAAAGCACTAGAAATTAAAAACGAAACGACATCCAGTATCAATTTAGCCTCTTATTCCATTAAAAAACAAACGAATGGAGCTGGAGCTTGGAGCGCTGGATTAACATTAAGTGGAACATTAGCCGTAAATGGTAAATATGTTATCATCAATAGCGCTACTGCTTCTACTTGTTATACTTCAAGTACTGCAAATTTAGCAACAGCTGCTACAGAATTAGCTTTTAACGGAAATGATGCTATTGGATTATTTAAAAATGGTGTTTTATTAGATGTAATCGGAACTTTTAATGGAGGAACTGCAAATTTTGGAGCTGATATCACTTTAAGAAGAAAAGCTACTGCTACTGCACCAAAAGCCACTTTTTCTGCTGCAGATTGGGATGTTTTAGCCCTAGACAATTGTACAGGCTTAGGCAACAGAAGTACGGGAAACGTAAAAGAAAATCTAGAAAAAAACATTGAAATAAGCGTATATCCTAATCCAAACAACGGTAACTTTACTATACAATTAGAAAATACAACAGAAAACAATTCGATTGAAATATATTCCGTTTTAGGTCAAAGTGTATTTACTAAAGCAAATACCAAGGAAACGATTATAGATGTCTACAATTTAGAAAAAGGAATTTATTTCATAAAAATAAACCAACAAAACACAACAATAACTAAAAAAGTAATTGTGAATTAAAACTTAGAGCGGCTAATCACCGCTCTTTTTTTTCCCTTAAAATAGTAATGTTTATGATTTACCAAAATTTAGAAAAAAATGACATTTTGGTTCTTCAAAAAATTTCTATTTTTCCTTTTTTTGTTAATTATATAGCCGTTTCAATAGGGTTTAGGTTAAAATATAACACCATTCGAAACACAATTATTTTAAAACCAACCTATTCTTTTGTATTTTAAATATAAAAATAAAAAAAATCTATACTTAAAAAAGAAGGATTATGAAATCTAACACCTAAATTTGCAACCAAATTTAAAATTATGCATTTAATTTACCCCCGAGATAATAAATTAAAAATTAATAAATTTAAAAAGCCAAAATCACAAATACTAGTTGTGTTGCTTTTACTGTTTATTAATAATTTAATAGCACAAGTAGGTATTGGCACTGCTACTATTGAGCCGAGTGTTCTTTTGAAACTTGAAAGTACGAAACAAACTTTTGTCACAACGCGTGTAACAACGGCTGAAATGAATGCTATTTCTAAACCATTAGAAGGTTCATTTGTTTTTAATACTACAGAACAAATTCCTTACGTTTTTATAAACAACAGTTGGGTAAAATTCGAAAACAACAGAACTCCATCGCTTTTTTTACGAAGAAATTCAGGAACCTTTACTACCTCAACAACAGATGAATTTCAATTTCCATTAAATAATGGTAATATCGTAGAAAATGACCTTACTATTTTTAATGTTTCGAACACCAACGGAAGGGTAACTGTTTTAAAAGAAGGTATTTATTTATTTTCATCCACATTAAGCACTTCAAATCTAAATAGTGGGGCTAAAAAATTCTATTTAAAGCTTTACAAAAATAATATTCCAGTTGGAAATTTATCTGCCATTAGTTTTAATTTCCCGACAAATGATTTTTGGGGAGGTAATGGGGTAATTATGGTTAAAGCTAATGCAAATGATGTTTTTGATTTACGCTATTTTTTAAACGAAAACGGTTTATCAAAAAACATCGCAATACTAACCTATAATATCACGAAATTAAGATAATGAAAAAAATCACAGCACTATTTCTTCTTTTTCAAGTTTACACAATAAATGCTCAAGTTGGAATTGGAACCACCACACCAAATGCAAGTTCTATTTTAGAATTAGAAAGTACCACACAAACGTTTGTACCTCCTAGAATGACTGCTACTCAAATGTATGCTATACCGACACCTTTAAATGGTTCAATAGTATACAACACTACAGAAGATGCTATGTATATTAAAACTAGTGCTGGATGGCAAAGTATGTTTTTTGTTAATAACGATGTAATTCTTTTAAACAAAGAGTTCACCTCTGGAAACAATGCACTTTCGACTGGAAATAACACTTACTATGATTTACCTATAAACGCCACAAATATTATTCAAAATGAACCCTTAACCTATGAAGTAATTGGTAATGGTTCAATAAGAATTCTAAAATCAGGGGTTTATTCTATTGTTGCAGGATTAACGACTTCTAATTTACCAGTTGGAAATATTAAACATATTATTGCTGTTTACAAAAACGGAGCTATTTATAATTATTTAGCCAGAGGAATTGTAAACAATCCATCTGTTGATGAGTTCGGTTTTAGTGGTTCCTCAGGTGTAACAGCTAATGCTGGAGATATTATAAAAATTCAATATGTGCTAAATAATAACGGCACACCTTTAGATGCAAAGTATATCAATATTGGAATTACAAGACTTAAATGATAATTTGATCACAATATAAAATACCACTAAAAAGTAAAGCTGTTTTTTTTATAGAAAAATGGCTTTTTTTTATTCATTAACCCAATCAAAACTTTGAACTTATAACTTTTTTTGAATAAATTTGCATCTTCAACAACACATCCTTAGTGAACTATTTTAAACAGATCACAACGGAATTAAATAACTACACACAATGATTTATTTCTTCGGAAACCAATCCAACAAAGTTTTTGCGGTACAATCGCAAAATGAATTTTCAACAGACGACTGCAACAAATTAAATTGGCTTTTCGGCGACGCACATAAAATAGAAAAATCCGTATTGTCGGATTTTTTTGTTGGACCACGTGCCAGCATGATTACACCTTGGAGTACCAATGCCGTTGAAATTACCCAAAATATGGGAATTACAGGAATTGTTAGAATTGAAGAATTTGAGAAAATAGATTCAGATTTTACTGATTTCGATCCGATGTTACTTCAAAAATATGCTGAATTACATCAAGATATATTTACAGTAAATATTGAACCGGATGCAATTTTAGAAATTGATGATATTGATGCTTATAACCAACAAGAGGGTCTAGCTTTAAGTTTAGAAGAAGTAGAATATCTAGATAATTTAGCTACTAAACTAGGAAGAAAACTAACAGATTCTGAAATTTTTGCTTTCTCACAAGCCAATTCAGAACACTGTCGTCACAAAATTTTCAACGGGACTTTTGTGGTGGATGGAGAAGAAAAACCAACTTCTTTATTCAAATTAATTAAAAAAACATCTGAAACAAATCCAAACGATATTGTTTCAGCTTATAAAGATAATGTAGCTTTTGTTAAAGGTCCAAAAGTGACTCAATTCGCACCAAAAAGTGCGGACAAACCTGATTTTTACGAAGAAAAAGAATTTGAATCAGTACTTTCTTTAAAAGCAGAAACACATAATTTTCCAACAACAGTTGAGCCTTTTAACGGAGCGGCAACAGGTTCTGGAGGAGAAATTCGTGACCGATTGGCTGGTGGACAAGGTTCATTACCATTAGCTGGAACGGCAGTTTATATGACTTCTTATTCGAGATTAACTAACAATCGCAAGCACGAAGAAGCGATGGCAGAACGTCCTTGGTTGTATCAAACGCCAATGGATATTCTGATAAAAGCCTCAAATGGAGCATCGGATTTCGGAAATAAATTCGGTCAACCGTTAATTACTGGTTCAGTTTTAACTTTCGAACACGAAGAAAACACTTTGACAGGCTCAGTGCAAGCTCGTAAATTAGGATACGATAAAGTAATCATGCAAGCGGGTGGAATTGGTTACGGAAAACTAGATCAAGCCATAAAAAAGAAACCACAAGAAGGCGATAAAATTGTCATTCTTGGTGGAGAAAATTATAGAATTGGAATGGGTGGCGCTGCGGTTTCCTCCGCAGATACAGGTGCTTTTGGTTCAGGAATTGAATTAAATGCGATACAACGCTCCAATCCAGAAATGCAAAAACGTGCTGCTAATGCCATTCGTGGTTTGGTAGAAAGCGATCACAATCCGATTGTATCTATTCATGATCATGGTGCAGGTGGACATTTAAATTGTTTGTCTGAATTAGTTGAAGAAACCGGTGGATTAATCGATTTAGATAAATTACCAGTTGGAGATCCAACGCTTTCTGCTAAAGAAATCATCGGAAACGAATCTCAGGAAAGAATGGGATTAGTAATTGGCGAGAAAGATATCGATATTTTACAGAGAATAGCAGATAGAGAACGTTCACCTATGTATCAAGTAGGTGATGTTACCAACGATCACAGATTTACATTCGAATCGAAAACTACAGGTTTAAAACCTATGGATTACGCTTTGGAAGACTTTTTCGGAAGTTCGCCAAAAACGATAATGACAGACAAAACTATTACTAGAAATTATAGTAATTCGGAATATAACTCAAACGAAATCCCAACTTATTTAGAGCAAGTTTTACAACTTGAAGCTGTCGCTTGTAAAGATTGGTTAACAAATAAAGTTGATCGTTGTGTGGGTGGAAAAGTGGCCAAACAACAATGTACTGGACCTTTACAATTACCTTTAAATAATGTCGGCGTAATGGCTTTAGATTTTAAAGGAAAAGAAGGAATTGCCACTTCAATTGGCCACGCTCCTATTTCATCCCTAATTGATCCGGTTGCTGGAACAAGAAATGCTATTGCAGAATCGCTTTCTAACTTAGTTTGGGCACCATTAAAAGATGGTTTAGATTCAGTTTCATTATCCGCAAACTGGATGTGGGCTTGTAAAAATGAAGGTGAAGATGCGCGTTTATATGAAGCGGTTCAAAGTTGTTCAGATTTTGCTATCGAATTAGGCATCAACATTCCAACTGGAAAAGATTCGCTTTCAATGAAGCAAAAATATCCGAATGATGAAGTGATTGCACCAGGAACAGTGATTATTTCTGCAGCTGGAAATTGTTCAAATATTACAAAAGTTGTTGAACCAGTTTTACAAAGAAATGGTGGAAACATTTACTATTTAAACTTATCTCAAGATAGTTTTAAATTAGGTGGTTCTTCATTCAATCAAACCCAAAATAAAGTGGGTAATGAAACACCAACTATCAAAAATGCTGCCTTCTTTAAAACAGCATTCAATACGTTACAAGATTTAATTAAAGATAGAAAAATCAAAGCCGGACACGATATTGGAAGCGGTGGATTAATCACAACTTTATTAGAAATGTGTTTTGCAGATGTGAATTTAGGTGCGAATTTCGACTTAACTTCTATTAACGAAAAGGATTCTACCAAATTGTTATTCTCTGAAAATATTGCCGTAGTTTTCCAAGCTGATGCGGAAGTTGAAGCGATTTTTGAAGCTAACGGAATTGAAATTTTCAATATTGGAACCGTTACGAATTCGGATACCATTTCTATTGTAAATCATGAAGATACATTTGAATTTTCTTCAAAAAAATATAGAGAAATTTGGTTTGAAACTTCCTTCTTATTAGATCAGAAACAAACTAAAAACGGTAAGTCATTAGAGCGTTTTGAAAATTTCGCTAATCAGCCTTTATCGTTTACTTTCCCATCGCATTTTGATGGAAAATTACCAGTAGTTTCCCATACGAACAGACCAAAAGCAGCAATTATTCGCGAAAAAGGAAGTAATTCGGAACGTGAAATGGCGAATGCGATGTATTTGGCTGGTTTTGATGTAAAAGACGTTCACATGACCGATTTAATTTCGGGAAGAGAAACGTTAGAAGACATTCAGTTTATTGGAGCCGTTGGTGGATTCTCCAATTCTGATGTTTTAGGTTCGGCAAAAGGTTGGGCTGGAGCCTTTTTATATAACGAAAAAGCAAATACCGCCTTGAAAAACTTCTTCAAAAGAGAAGACACACTTTCTGTCGGAATTTGTAATGGTTGTCAGTTAATGATGGAATTAGAATTAATAAATCCAGAACATGAAGTGCATGGAAAAATGAAACATAACGATTCGCACAAACATGAAAGCGGCTTTACTTCTGTGAAAATTCAGAAAAACAATTCTGTGATGTTATCTAGTTTAGAAGGAACAACTTTAGGCGTTTGGATTTCTCACGGTGAAGGAAAATTCAACTTACCAATGGCGGAAGAAAACTATAATATAGTAGCCAAATATGGATATGAAGAGTATCCTGCTAATCCAAATGGTTCGGACTATAATACAGCGATGATGTGCGACACCACTGGAAGACATTTAGTAATGATGCCACATATTGAGCGTTCTACTTTCCCATGGAACTGGGCTAATTATCCAGACAGAGATCAAAAAGACGAAGTTTCTCCTTGGTTAGAAGCTTTTGTTAACGCCAGAAAATGGATAGAAAATAAAAAATAATAAAAACGATAAAAAAATCCATTTTTCAAAATGGATTTTTTTTTTGGTACTATGTAAAAGTAATTTATACCCCTTTGGATGTAATTAATTCCTGTTAAGAATTTTTCGTCAGTTCAAGTGATTTTTTTCAAAAAATAGCATCGAGAACAAGAACAATTTCATTAAAAACTATTCTCGATAAATTTTTTGTTTCGTTTTACTGCACAAAAAACACTCGAATTGACGTTTTTTTTAATTACACCCAACAGCTTAATTTATACAGATTCGCTACTTGAAAAAGTATATTTATTAATTATATGTATTAATTCAGAATTTGTAAAGGGCTTATTTAAAACATCAGAAATTCCAGATATTTCAACTTTTTCTTGAATTTCTGATTTATCAAAAGCAGTAAAAGCTATAATTGGAATGTTTTTATTAAATTTTCTAATTGCTACAGTAGTGTCAAACCCATTAATTTCTGGCATATTTATATCCATTAATACGATATCATAGTCATTCAAACGAATCATTTCAATAGCTTTAAATCCATTTTCTACAATAGTTGGTATGCCGTTTAAATTTTCAATAGTTTTAGAAGTTACTATTTGATTAATTTTATTGTCATCTACAATTAATACATTAAAATTATTCAACTCTTGATTGATGACTTCTGTATCAAATTGATCACTTTTATTGGCTTTTTCTAATTTAAGAATAAAACTAAATTCTGAACCTTTACCTAATTCTGATTGTAATACAATTTTAGAATTAAAAACTAATAAAATATCATTTACAATAGTTAAACCTAAGCCACTTCCTTGAAAAAAATTATCTTTAGGAGTTATTTGAAAAAATTTATCAAAAATCTTTTTCTGATTCTCTTCTGAAATTCCAAACCCAGTATCAATAAAACTAAATTTAACTATTTGCGAATTATCAATTTCACTTATTGTATCAATCTTAATAGTTACAACACCATTTTTCGTGAATTTTAATGCATTTGAAGTAAGATTGATACATAACTGAGTCAATTTAACTTCATCTGAGCAAAAATATGGATTTACCTTAGGATCAATTTCGATTATTAATGTGTTATTATTTTGAATTGCAATTTGTTCTAAATTCAATTTAACCGAATTGATTACGTTTTTAAATTCGAAAACACTATTTTCTAATTTATAATTATTATTTTCAAGTTTTGAAATTTGCAACACGTCGTTTACTAAATTTAGTAAATATTTAGCGGAATATTTTAAAGATTGCAAATGACTTTTATTCTCTTCTTCATGTATTGACTTTTCTAAAATTTCGGTTAAGCTAATTACTCCGAAAAGTGGTGTGCGAAGTTCATGAGTTATGGTAGAAACAAATTTAGATTTCATTTCATTGGACTCTTCTGCTACACGTTTAGCCTTCTCTAATTCGATATTTAAATGTAAGAGTTGTTCATTAATTTTATTTTTATTTTTATATAATTTTAAAATATAAATAGAAAAACAACTAAGTATGGCAAGAAAAATTAAAGTGATGTAAGATATGTTTTTGTTAAGTCTAACATTTTGTTCTTTACTTTTTAATTCAAAGTCAGCTTTCACTTTATCGAGTTTGAAAGCATCTAAAACTAAAGCTGAAGAAGTTTCTTTCGCTTTTTTTACAATTTCTTTATTATAAAATATTTCATTTATACTATCGGCTTGTTTTAAGAATAATGCCGCTTCTTGTGGTTTATTTATTTTGGATAATAATCGAGAATATCTGTATAAATATTCGCTTTTCTTTTCTTTAAATATTAATTTTTCACTAAATGTTGCTAAACCATTTTGATACGTTTTTTCAGCTAATTGATAATTCCCAATTCCTTCATAATAAGTTGCTTGCAACATATAAACGATGTTATTAAAATATTTATTACCATATTTTGGATGTAACTTAACAAAATCATTTAAAAAAGGTTTCGCATTTTTAAAATCCTTAAATTTTAAATACGCCCAAGCTAAATTCATAGATAACAAGCAAATATCTTCCTGAAGATGATTTTTATTTGCTAGTTGCAAGGCTTGTTTGTAGTAAGCTATTGCCAGATTTTGATTTGATTTTTTTTCATAAAACCCGGTAAATAAGTTGCCTAAATTATTTAAAACTAGAATTTGATGTTTTAAATTGTTAGTGTTTTTTGCTAACAACAAAGACTTATTAAAAAAATAATTTGAAAATTCTAAATTTTTAATTTGTGCAAAATTTCTTCCTATTCTATTGCAAATATTTGAAACTAATGTATCGTTTTTTATTTCTTCTGCTCCAATTAAGGCAAATCTTAACTCTTTTAAAGAATTATAATAATCAGAATTTTTATAATAATCATTGCCTAACTCGAACAAACTATCTACTTGTTTAGCGGTGTACTTTTTATTTTGAGCAATTCCAATCTGAAAACTAATCAATAATACAAGGAAGTATTTAAATGAATTCATTTATGTTTTATTTATTTATGTATTTTATAATTAATTTTTTCAAATCGTTAAATTCAAAAGGTTTGACTAACAAATCGTTCATTTTATATTTTGAAATGTCACCTTCAATTTCATATTTATCTGAGGCGGTTAAAGCAATAATTGGTGTAGTAATTCCCAAATCATGAATTTTGGCTGTAGTTTCAAATCCGTTAATTCCTGGCATATGAATATCCATCAAAATCAAATCATAGGTTTTAGATTGCAATAATTTTAAAGCTTGGTATCCATCTTCGGCTATATCACAAAATAGATTGTTTTTTTCTAATAATTTTTGTGTCACTATCTGATTTACTTTATTGTCTTCCACAACTAAAATCGTTAAATTTTTCATCGTTTCTACTAAATCATGTGGCGTTTTCTCTTTAATTTCATTACCTAATAATAAAGGAATTGAAAAAGTAATGGTTGTTCCTTTATTCACTTGACTTGATATAGCAATATTACCTTTAAAAAGTTCTATAAAGCGTTTTACAATCGCTAAACCTAAACCAGTTCCTTGAAATTGTTCGTCAGAATTACGTTCCACTTGCGTGAATTTATCAAATATTTTATCAATATATTTTTGAGGAATTCCGATTCCCGTATCACTAATTTCAAAAACAACATTTTGCCTAACTTCATTTATAGAAACATAAATACTAACCGTTCCTTCCTTTGTAAATTTAAGTGCGTTACTTAACAAATTAATTAAAATTTGCGACAATCGAACTTTATCTGTTTGAATAAATTGTGGAACATTTTCTGCAAAATCAACTACAATTTTATTATGATATTGGTTCGCAATAACCTCCATAGAATCCACTACAATTGTTACTTCTTGTCGGAAATTAATATCTTCATATAATAATTCAATATTTTCAGATTCAATTTTGGAAAGATTTAATACATCATTAATTAACGACAACAAATACTTAGCCGAAAATTTAAGCGAATGAATGTATTTGCTATCTTTCAATTCTACATGTTCGCTTTCAATAATCTCGGTCATACCAATTACGCCATATAAGGGCGTACGCAATTCATGACTAACGGTCGACATAAATTGCGTTTTTAATTTGGCAATTTCTTCCGTTTTTTGCTTAGCGCTATGCAATTCTATATTTGCTTTTTTAAGCCTTTTATTGATTTTTTTATTTTTAATGAAGTTTTTATAAAGAAAATACATTAAAGCTAAAAATGTAAGTACAAGTACAGAAAGAAAAATAATAAAATACTTATTGTAATTTAATTTTTTAATATAATTTTTATTTTCTTGCTCTACTTTTTCTATTCTAGAATTTATTAAATCTAATCGGAAAGTTTGATCTTTTCCTTGTAAAATATTGGTTTGTTTCTCTTTATAAATTTCATTATTTAAATCGATATATAATTGTAAATAATAAACCGCCTGCTTCAATTTATTATGTTTTTTGTAAAATTCCCCGAAAGATTTATAAATATCCAATAAATTCATTTTTATAGCTGGAGTTGGATCTTTTCTTCCTTCGGAAACCGCTGATAAAAATGATCTTTCTGTATTTTTAAAATCGTGTTTATATAGATCGTAATAATTAGCATAAGATGAATATAAGGCTACCACAATATCCGTTTCGCGAGATTTCAATACTAAATTTTTAATTTCATCTAAATATTCTTTTCCTTCTTCATATTGTTTCAATTCCATTAAATTAGCGCCAATATTTAAACCTGCTACTAAAAAATCACCATTATTTTTCAAATTTTTAGTATGAAAATAGGCGTTTTTAAAATAATAGGTTCCTTTTGCTATATCAATAGAATTATAGGAATAAAGTCCGCCTAAATTATTATACAACCAGCCTAAAACCGTATCGTTTTTAATTTTATTTGCCGCAGAAATACCTTTTTTATAATACGAAATAGCTTGAGTATGATCTGTAAATTGTTCAAAATTTAATCCTAACAAATTATAGGTTTTAGCTGCTAAATTGTCATCACCTTCTTGTAAAGCGAAATTCAAAACTAATTCTGCTTGCTTTACGGATTCTTTATTTTTTAGATTATAAAAATTATCCATTGCTTTTTGTTGCAATAAGAAAGCTTCTTTTTTATTTTTAGGAAGACTTTGAGAAAAAGCAAGCTGTACTATATTCAAAAACAGCAAAAGAAACACATACTTTTTCATATTAAAAGATATAAAATAACAGGGGCGAAACAATTTTCATAACAAATAAACTAAATATGTTTTTCAATAATTAATTGCAAATCTTTAATTTCGAAGGGCTTTACCAAAACATCATTAATTCCAGCTAAAGCGATCTCATTTATAATTTCATTTTTATCTGAAGCCGTCAAAGCGATGATAGGAGTTAAAACGCCTAATTCTCTTATTTTTTTTGACGCTTCAAATCCATTTAAAACAGGCATGTGAATGTCCATTAAAATCAAATCAAAAGTAGAATTTTGAACTATCGAAATCGCTTCACTCCCATTTTCGGCTAATTGACTCACATGATGGCACTTTTCTAATAGTTTTTTGGTAACCATTTGGTTGATTTTGTTGTCTTCTACAATTAAAATTTTTAAATTCTTTTTGTTATTTTTAACCTGATTATTTTCTTTTTCCTGTGCTAATTGATCCAAATCACCTGGAACAAATGGAAGCAACAAAGTAAAAACAGTGCCTTCATGAATTTTACTTTTTACAAAAATTTCTCCTTTAAACAAGTCGACTAATCGTTTTACTATAGACAAACCTAAACCTGTTCCTTTATATTGTTCGTTCAAATTCACATCAACTTGAACAAATTTTTCAAAAATTTTATCTAAATATTCTTCTGGAATTCCGATTCCATTATCTTGAATTTGGATTTGAATTTTGGTTTGATCTTGAACATGTATGAGCTGCAATTTAATCGCAACCCATCCATTTTTGGTAAATTTTAAAGAATTACTAATTAAATTAATTAAAATTTGTGAAAATCGGGTTAGGTCTGTTTTAATAAATTGAGGCACCTCATCAGAAATTTCAATTTCAAGTCGGTTCTGATTTGATTTTGCAATAATTCCTAATGCATCTTTAATTACAGCAATTTCTTTTCTAATTTCTACTGTATCGTATATCAGTTCAAACTTAGTATCTTCAATTTTATATACATTAAGCACATCATTAATTAAAGACAATAAATAGTTAGAAGAAAACTTCAACGCATTAAAATACTTGTTCTGTTTTAGTTCTTCATGTTCGGCTTCAATAATATCTGCCATACCAATTACACCATATAAAGGCGTACGAAGTTCGTGACTTACGTTAGACAAAAACTGAGATTTTAATAAAGAAGCTTCTTCTGATTTACTATTTGCAATTTTAAGTTGCTCATTAGAATCAAACAATTTTTTATTAAGTTTTCTGTAATCCAAGTAATTTTTAAACATATAAATTAGAAAGAATAATAAAATCCCAGCGAAAAAAAGTGTCATTTTCAATATTTTGTTAGAGGCTAACATTTTTTGTTCTTGCACTTTTTTTTCTGATTCATTTTTCTGAATTTTATTGTTCATTTCAATAATTTCAATAGATGAACTTGAAAATTTAATTTCTTGATTTCGTTCTTTCAGATACACAAGATCTTGTAAACTATCGTGTTTCTCTAAGAAAAATAAGGCTTTAGGAATATCATTATATTTTTTATAAAACCTATAAATTTCATCATATACTTCTAATTCATTTGATTTAAGATAATTGGGATCCCCTTTTTTTAATTTCTCAATCACAAATTCATAATGAAAATCTGCATTTTTTTTATCGTTAATAATGGCATAGTATTTCCCTAACAATGCCCTATATGTAACTACCATTTCAAAATCTTTGCTGTCTTTAGCTACTTTATTTATTCTATCTAAATAAATTTTGGCAAGTTGATGGTTTCCTAAATGCAAATTAGCATCAGCAATATTTACTTCTGAATAGGCAATATCTTCTTTTATTCCATTTTTTTTAGAATATTCATAACATTTCAAATAGTATTCTAAACCTTTTTTTGGATCATTCAATCTGAAAAAATAAACATTTCCTAAATTATTATGCAGAAAATCAAGCAATTGGATATCATTTGCCTTAAGTGCGTATTCAATACCTTTTTTATAATAATAAATGGCTTTTTTAAGATCTGAAAACTCTTCATAATTTAAACCAATAATATTATATGCTTTGGAAACATAACTGTAATCGTCTGCTTTTAAAGCATAATTGAGGACTTTTCTTGAATTTTCTAAGGATGATTTGCAATCTAACTTTGCTAAATTATTTATAGCTTTTCTTAAAGTTAATTTGGCATCGGCTCTATTCTTCACATCCGCTTGAGCAAAAAGAAAGTGGGGAAAGAAGAACACAGAAAAAAGTAAACAATATAACTTAGATTTCATTTGAAAAACTGATAATATGTAAAAATAAAAAAATCCTGATAAAAATCAGGATTTTCTTGTTTTAATTTAAAAATTATCGAATTAACTTCTTGTATTTGATACGAGTAGGAGTTACTTCCTTACCTAAACGCTTGCGTTTGTTTTCTTCATATTCGGTAAAACTTCCTTCGAAACTATACACTTGAGAATCGCCTTCAAAGGCTAAAATATGTGTACAAACACGATCTAAAAACCATCTGTCGTGAGAAATAATAACCGCACAACCGGCAAAGTTTTCTAAGCCTTCTTCTAAAGCACGTAAGGTATTCACATCCAAATCATTAGTTGGCTCATCTAGTAACAAAACGTTTCCTTCCTCTTTTAGCGTCATCGCTAAGTGTAAACGATTACGCTCACCACCTGATAAAGTTGATACTTTTTTGTTTTGCTCACCACCACCAAAATTAAAACGAGATAAATAAGCTCTAGAATTTACTTGTCTGCCGCCCATCATAATTAATTCTTGACCGTCACAAAAGTTTTCCCAAAGGGTTTTATTTACATCAATATTAGAGTGCGATTGATCTACATAAGCGATTTTAACCGTTTCTCCAACTTCAAAAGTTCCAGAATCCGTTTGTTGTTCGCCCATAATCATTTTGAAAATAGTTGATTTTCCAGCTCCGTTTGGACCAATAATTCCAACAATTCCAGCTTGTGGTAAAACAAAATTTAAATCGTCATACAGTAATTTATCTCCAAATGCTTTAGACACATTTTTGGCTTCAATCACATTGGTTCCTAAACGAGGTCCATTTGGAATATAGATCTCTAATTTTTCATCCAATTCTTTTTGATCTTCGTTTAATAACTTATCATAA
>CAZULO010000012.1:0-32070 GCA_964621245.1 uncultured Flavobacterium sp. | reverse complement strand
CATCAATACTTAAATTATTAAAACGATAATTAGCGCCACCAAAGGAATTCAAATTAGCATCTGGTAATAAGCGAGTGGCATCTTGAATACTTCGGTTTAGAGAGGGCAAATTATTAAGCAATTCCATTTTTAACTTCTGCTCATTCCCTTTTTTTTGACCAACTGAACCAGTTACAACAATTTCATTTAAGGTTTCCGTTTTTTCTATTAATTGCACATCTAAGGTAACAGACTGACCTAATAAAATAGTTAAATCATCCTGCATAAAATCATAAAAACCTATGTAAGATATTTTAATTCTATAATTTGTATCGGGAGGAAGTTGATTGAATAAAAAAAAACCATTTTCTTGACTTGTGGTATGGAATATATTTCCTGTATTTTCTTGTACAACTTCAATATGAGCAAGTGCTATTGGTGTATTATGTTGATCCTTAATTTTCCCTTTGAGTATACCTGTGGTTTCTTGAGCAAAATTTTGTACTGTAGCTAATAATAAACAAATGACAATTATTCTTTTCATTCTATTAGATTAGATTTTTAATTTATAGAAGTTTAATTTATAGACGCTAGTTAATTCTAATCCTGACAAAAAAAGCATCACAAAAATGCTACACCTTAATAATAAACAAACTAAACTTACTCTGATGAATGAACTAAAATGTTCCAATAATAACTCTAGTTTTATAATGATTATGAATAAAAAGCCTAAAAAAGGCCATTAAATAGTGATTTTTAAATTTAAAACTAACAAAAATTAAAAATTAGTACGCTTAACTAACTGAAATTAAATACTATTCTACACTAATCATTGTCAATTATTCTTTTTGATTTTATTCATACAAACAATTTGTTTTAATTTGTAATTTATAAATCATGTAATTATATTATCATATGCTTAAACCGCTAGTTGCACCTCTTGAAAATCCTGAAGATAATGAACTTCAAAAGTTGATAGCCTTTTATAACGAAACCTTAGGATTTTGTCCCAATAGTGTCAAAACAATGTTTCGCAGACCTGCTATTGCCTATGCTTTTATCAATTTAAATAAAGCGGTAATGGAAAATAAGGGGAATGTAACCAGTGATTTAAAACGTTTCATAGGTTATATTTCAAGTCATCAAGCAGGTTGTCGCTATTGTCAAGCACATACAATTAGAGCGGCTGAGCGATATGACGCTACTCAAGAAAAATTGAAAAATATATGGGAGTTTCAGACGCATCCAGCTTTTTCGGATGCTGAAAGAGTTGCCTTAGAATTTGCTTTAAAAAGTTCAGCAATTCCAAATCAGGTAGATGATGAAATTGCTAGTAAAATGCGCTTACATTGGACTGATGATGATATAGTTGAAATTCTTGGAGTTGTTGCTTTATTTGGTTTTTTAAACCGTTGGAATGACAGTATGGGAACTCCAATAGAAGATGGAGCAAAGGAAAGTGGTTTACTCTATTTGGAATCTAGAGGTTGGGATTCTGAAAAGCACACTTATTAATTTTTATTGATTCACTTTTTCTTATTATATACCTTTATTCTCTTTACAGTTCAATTAAAATCATGATTTTCAAAGGTAAAACCAACGAATACTTAATATTAAAAGAAATAAATAGTAATGCTTGTTATTTACAAAAGGAGTCATCTGACAGTGCCTTAACTTTTCTGTGGTTTGAGAAGGATGATAACTCAATTGCTATAGATGATATTGATTATTTATTTCAGAAAAATCAAATGGTCTGTTTAACAGAGTTACATAAAATTGATATTTCCAAAGTTTGTAATGCTAAAATGATGCGTTTCAATAGATCATTTTACTGTATAATTGATCACGACAGCGAAGTAGGCTGTAAAGGTATTTTATTCTTTGGGGCGTCTCAACTACCTATTATTAACATACCAGAATCAGAGATTGAAAAATTTCAAATTATTTGGCGAATGCTTGAAATTGAAATAGAATCTACTGATAATTTGCAACTAGAAATGTTACAGTCAATACTAAAAAGGTTTGTCATCTTGAGTACAAGAATCTACAAAAACCAAGAACAATATAACAAAATTGATAACAATCAGATTGATATTGTTAGGGAATACAATTTTTTAGTTGAAAACCATTTTAAAACAAAGCATACCGTAGCAGAATACGCTGACTTACTTAATAAATCACCTAAAACACTTTCTAATCTTTTTTCAAAGCTTTCTAAAAAATCACCATTGCAATATATTCAAGAGAGAAAAATGCTAGAGGCGAGAAGACTTTTAAAGTATACAGACAAAAGTATTAAAGAAATTGCGTTTGAAATAGGTTTTGAAGAAATTCAAACTTTTAGTCGCTTTTTTAAAAATTACGAAGGCGTTTCTCCATCTGATTTCAGAGAAAAATAGCAAAAGGGAAAAATTACCTACTTATCGGGCAAAGTTACCTAACATTGCCCTTTTTTATTGCCACATCTTTGCATTGTTAAATTAATAATCATAAAATTATAAACAATGACAAAATTTTCAGTTCCCACCCGAGGAGAAGTATCGAAAAACAATCAAGCCATTTTTGACAATCTTAAAAATGCTTTAGGTTTTGTACCAAACTTGTATGCTTACTATGCCAAAAATGAGACGGCGTTAAGCGACTATTTAACACTTCAAAACAGAAAAAGCACACTCAAAGCTAAAGAAAGAGAAGTTATCAATTTGATTACAAGTCAAATCAATGGATGCTTGTATTGTCAGTCAGCACACACTCTAATTGGTAAAATGAATGGCTTTACAGATGAGCAAGTAATTGAACTTAGAAAAGGAAGTGCTTCATTTGATTCAAAATTAGATGCCTTAGTAAAATTTGTAAAAGCAGTGGTAGAAAATAAAGCCAAAGTAAATCAAGAGCTAAAAGATAATTTCTTTGCAGCTGGTTATAGCGAAGCAAATTTGATTGATGTTGTTATTGTTATTGGAGATAAAATAATCAGTAACTATATCCACAATCTTGCCAGTTTTGAAATTGACTTTCCACTTGCACCTGAGCTTTCTTAATCTTTAACTATTCATAAATTAATAACAATTAAAATTAAATCAAAATGAAAAAACAATTTTTAGCTTTCGTATTTGTAGCCATGGCTACCTTATTTTCTTCCAACATTTCTTTTGCTCAATCAAAAGAGCAGAAAGTTACTGTGATTGACTTGACTCAAACAACGAGTGAATTTAATATCAAAGGAATTGAATTAAAACCTGGTAAATATCAGTTTAGAGTTACCAATGTTGATGTAAACAAGGATTTAGGATTTGTAATTCAAAAAGCGTCTGACAAAAATAATGATGTAATGAAAACTGCCGTTGAAAATTCATTTACCACAGAGCTAGTGAGTAAAGGCAAAACACAACAAACTGGAGTTGTAGAATTAATGGAAGGTGAATATGTGTACTCTTGTCCATTAAATCCAACTCCACACTACAAGATTAGTGTGAAAAAGTAAATTTTAAAATCAGCATTTTTAATCTTCAGCTTGTTTGTAAAAAAACAGCTTAAAAAAAAGAGATTTTCTATAACAGTGAATCTCTTTTTGTGTTGATTCACTTTTTCTTATTATATACCTTTATTCTCTTTACAGTTCAATTAAAATCATGATTTTCAAAGGTAAAACCAACGAATACTTAATATTAAAAGAAATAAATAGTAATGCTTGTTATTTACAAAAGGAGTCATCTGACAGTGCCTTAACTTTTCTGTGGTTTGAGAAGGATGATAACTCAATTGCTATAGATGATATTGATTATTTATTTCAGAAAAATCAAATGGTCTGTTTAACAGAGTTACATAAAATTGATATTTCCAAAGTTTGTAATGCTAAAATGATGCGTTTCAATAGATCATTTTACTGTATAATTGATCACGACAGCGAAGTAGGCTGTAAAGGTATTTTATTCTTTGGGGCGTCTCAACTACCTATTATTAACATACCAGAATCAGAGATTGAAAAATTTCAAATTATTTGGCGAATGCTTGAAATTGAAATAGAATCTACTGATAATTTGCAACTAGAAATGTTACAGTCAATACTAAAAAGGTTTGTCATCTTGAGTACAAGAATCTACAAAAACCAAGAACAATATAACAAAATTGATAACAATCAGATTGATATTGTTAGGGAATACAATTTTTTAGTTGAAAACCATTTTAAAACAAAGCATACCGTAGCAGAATACGCTGACTTACTTAATAAATCACCTAAAACACTTTCTAATCTTTTTTCAAAGCTTTCTAAAAAATCACCATTGCAATATATTCAAGAGAGAAAAATGCTAGAGGCGAGAAGACTTTTAAAGTATACAGACAAAAGTATTAAAGAAATTGCGTTTGAAATAGGTTTTGAAGAAATTCAAACTTTTAGTCGCTTTTTTAAAAATTACGAAGGCGTTTCTCCATCTGATTTCAGAGAAAAATAGCAAAAGGGAAAAATTACCTACTTATCGGGCAAAGTTACCTAACATTGCCCTTTTTTATTGCCACATCTTTGCATTGTTAAATTAATAATCATAAAATTATAAACAATGACAAAATTTTCAGTTCCCACCCGAGGAGAAGTATCGAAAAACAATCAAGCCATTTTTGACAATCTTAAAAATGCTTTAGGTTTTGTACCAAACTTGTATGCTTACTATGCCAAAAATGAGACGGCGTTAAGCGACTATTTAACACTTCAAAACAGAAAAAGCACACTCAAAGCTAAAGAAAGAGAAGTTATCAATTTGATTACAAGTCAAATCAATGGATGCTTGTATTGTCAGTCAGCACACACTCTAATTGGTAAAATGAATGGCTTTACAGATGAGCAAGTAATTGAACTTAGAAAAGGAAGTGCTTCATTTGATTCAAAATTAGATGCCTTAGTAAAATTTGTAAAAGCAGTGGTAGAAAATAAAGCCAAAGTAAATCAAGAGCTAAAAGATAATTTCTTTGCAGCTGGTTATAGCGAAGCAAATTTGATTGATGTTGTTATTGTTATTGGAGATAAAATAATCAGTAACTATATCCACAATCTTGCCAGTTTTGAAATTGACTTTCCACTTGCACCTGAGCTTTCTTAATCTTTAACTATTCATAAATTAATAACAATTAAAATTAAATCAAAATGAAAAAACAATTTTTAGCTTTCGTATTTGTAGCCATGGCTACCTTATTTTCTTCCAACATTTCTTTTGCTCAATCAAAAGAGCAGAAAGTTACTGTGATTGACTTGACTCAAACAACGAGTGAATTTAATATCAAAGGAATTGAATTAAAACCTGGTAAATATCAGTTTAGAGTTACCAATGTTGATGTAAACAAGGATTTAGGATTTGTAATTCAAAAAGCGTCTGACAAAAATAATGATGTAATGAAAACTGCCGTTGAAAATTCATTTACCACAGAGCTAGTGAGTAAAGGCAAAACACAACAAACTGGAGTTGTAGAATTAATGGAAGGTGAATATGTGTACTCTTGTCCATTAAATCCAACTCCACACTACAAGATTAGTGTGAAAAAGTAAATTTTAAAATCAGCATTTTTAATCTTCAGCTTGTTTGTAAAAAAACAGCTTAAAAAAAAGAGATTTTCTATAACAGTGAATCTCTTTTTGTGTTGATTCTCTTTTTAAAATTTACTACTAATTTAATAAATTGTAGCAAAGATAAACCTAGGAACAATACTGCAAAAATACTATTGAAATAAGAATTTATTTTGAAATTACTTTGTTGTATAAAAAAGTGTGAAGTATTAGCAAATACTAACATTCCTGTAAAAGTACCTACTAAAACGCCTAATATAAAAATATAGTTATTACTTTGGTTTTGTTTTAATCTTTCCGTTCTATACAAATAAATATAAATACCTGCCCAATAAGGCCATTGAATAAAATTTAATAAATTAAGAAATAACCCCAATAAGAAAGGATAATCAGATAAAGGAAATTGAGATAATGAAGAAGTCTGTACATTGTGATTTATAAAAAAAAAATAACCCAGTAAAACAAAAAATAAAATAGTTGAGGCATCAATGAACAACATTAAACTTTTTTGTTTGACCAACCATTTGGCACCAACACTAACTAATCTTAAAACAAAAAATTGAATGCAAATAATTCCGAAAACAAATAAAATATGACTTAAATTTCCTTTTTCGATTAAAATTTGTAATCCTACCACATTAATATATCCCAGCGGTAAAGACCCAAGCAGACTAATTAGAAAACCTAATAGTATTGGATTCATTTTTGGCAAATAGATACCCAATGATTTCATTTTCCCCATAGTTTTGTGAGACTATTCGTTTGTTTCCTAGTATCTTAAATTATTCGAATACCACTATTTAAAATTACTTTTCAAAGTAGCAATGATTTTCGCTTTTTTTTCTTCCGATAAAACTGTTTTTTCTTGATTTGTGGTGGAAAGAGAATTTTCAATAATATCGTTTTGGTATTGATAATTATGACACGCCTTGCAAATCAATTTGTGATATTCTAATATCAACGTTTCTTTTGTTGAACGTTCCGCAGGATTAATGCTGATAATTGCAGAAACTCTTTTACAAGAATACAGTAAGTAAGGTAAAACTTTTCTGAAATTTATCATTTTAACTCCACGCATTTTTTTAATAACAACTTAGCTCTATGAATAATCTGCCAATAATTAGACGAGGTGATTCCTAATTCCTGACAAACTATTTCGGTTGTTTGGTTAGAAAAGTACTTGTAACTTATTGCTAGATTCCATTTTTCAGGTAAATTTGAGATACATTTTTTAAGTTTATCTTCTAATGCTTCAGCTTTAGTACTATCGCTATCATTCCATATTTTTTTGTCTAGCTCATTAATCCAAAAATTTTCATTATCAAACATAGTGTCTGTTAAAATGATTCCGTTATTTTCAATTGAAGTGAACTTTGTATTGTAATTTGCTCGATGATAGTCAATTATTTTATTATTCAAAATGGCAATTAACCACGTTTTTGGTGAACTCCTATTTTCAAATTGATGCATTTTATTCAATGCAACAATGAAAGTATCTTGAACCAAATCTTCGGCAATTTCTTTTAAACTGGTTTTTTTATAAGCCCAACTAAAAAGATCATCACCATATAATTTAACCCAACTTTCTACTATTTTCAAATTATTATCCATTGGGTACGCATTTTTTAGGGATGAAAACAAACTCATAAACAATAAAAGAAATAACTACTAAATATTCTATTACCAATAAAACATAATTCTCTTCAAAAGCATTGTTAGAATAAGCAAAATAACTTAAAACAACTGTATAGGACCAAATAATAGCAAACCTGAAACGTAAAAAAATAGATAGGAAAACTAAATTTATTACATACCATGGATGCACAGTTGTAGATATGAAAAAATAAAGCGTTAATACAGCTAAAGCGTTTTTTAGAACTAATTGCAAGCTTACATTCTTCTTTAAAAAAGCAAAATACAAAACCATTAAAATTGTAATAATAGGAGTGATTTTTCCAACAGTTTGAATAATATTGTATCCTTTAAAGTAAAAACCAATTTCACGAATTAGATAATAAATACTGGCATTGAATTCGAAGTTTGTAAACCATAATGAAATAGTTTCAATATAATTATCGATTAAAAATTGATTAATAAAAGGAAGAAAAAATAAAATATTGAATCCAATTATCAAACTATAAAACAATATGCTTTTTTTGAATCCTAAATAGTTAAAAAACAAAGGCAGTAATAAAATTGGCAATAATTTCGTACTAATTGAAACGGCAATGAAGAAAGCGGCAACAACCATTTTATTTTTGATCAGAAAATAAAAACCCAGAACTAAAAAGAACAACATTACACCTTCAAAATGAAGGTTTCCTGTTAGCTCAATAATTACTAATGGATTTAAAAAATACCAATGAATTGAATTAGTATTTTGATTAAAATGATTTAATACTTTCTTTCCATAAATATAGATTCCAACATCTGCTAAAATAATAGATAAACGTAATATTATTGTTGAAACAAAAATAGATTTTCCTCCAATAATTGAAGCAAGTGCAAAAAATAATTGATTTACAGGTGGATAATTTGAATAATGAGCAGCGCTTAAACTTCCCATTTTTTCATATAAATAATCTGAATTTGGTATAACCGAAAGTGAATTTATAATATCATCTGGTTTATACTGATATGGATTTATCGCATTGATCATTAAATGGCCATCCCAAATAAATCTAAAAAAATCTTGTGATAAAAAGGGTGTTGACACTAAAAAAAATATTCTAAATAAAAGGCCAATTTTAAATAAATCAGTTTTATTATTATCTGATTTCATTAAAACTACAAAACCCAAAAAGGCTATAGAATATAATATCAATAAGTTTTCAAACTGTGCTCTTTCAAAAAAATATCCTAAAATAGTATACGCAAAAAGAGTAAAAATTATTACTAAATGAATTTGATATTTTGCGAAAAACAACTTCAATTTAATTACTTTTTAAGGATTGAGTAAAAACATAACTATAACCAGAAAACAACATTAAATGAAAAGGAAATAAAGCAAAATCGTTAAGTTTATAACCGCTATAAAGCGCAAAAAAGAAATAAAGCATTAATGCACCTTCTACAATTATATTTTTAGATACTTTTTTTGAAATATAAATATTCTCTTTCCATTTATCTTTTAGTGCTTCAATATTAAATTTTGGTGTACGTACAAATTCGCTTTTTTTGCCAAATAAGCCTTCTAAAACCGCAATAGTATTTTGAAATGAAAATCCCATAGCTATAGAATAAAAAGTAAAAAACAAACCGGTATATTTAAAAAAGTTTTTTACTCCACCTCCTTGAATATTTTTAAAAGTTACCCAATAACAAATAAAAAATATTAATGAAGTAACAATAAAGAAAATCATAACATCGAAATATAAGCCTAAATGTCCATAATAATTTTTAATAAATAACATAGGAACACTCAAAATTGCCATAGTGAAAATGCACAAAAACATAGAACTGTTTAGCAAATGTAATATCCCATGAAATTTTGTTTTTGTAGAAATTGTTTTTGCAAAAAAAACTTTTTTAAACATTTTTACAAAATTTTCAGCACCGCCTTTATTCCACCTAAATTGTTGAGAACGAGCAGCACTTATTATTGCAGGTAATTCCGCTGGAGTTTCCACATCTTCTAAATATACAAATTCCCATTTTTTTAATTGTGCTCTATAACTTAAATCTAAGTCTTCTGTTAAAGTATCACTTTCCCAATTTCCCGAATCAATTATACAGGTTTTTCGCCAAACTCCTGCTGTTCCATTAAAATTTATACAATGTTTTTTAGAATTTCTACCCGTTTGTTCTAAAGTAAAATGTGCATCTAAAGCAAATGCTTGTATTTTTGTTAGAATAGAATAATTACGGTTAATATGTCCCCAACGTGTTTGAACAACACCTATTTTTTCGTTTTTAAAATATGGAATCGTTTTTAATAACCAATCAGTATTTGGAAGAAAATCAGCGTCAAAAATAGCGATCAATTCTCCTTTAGCACTTTCTAAACCTGCTTTTAATGCACCTGCTTTAAAACCAGTCCTTATCTTACGTGTAATATGTTCTATATCTATTCCAGTAGAAGCATATTTATCGACTAATTTTTTAGTCAACAAAACACTATCATCTGTACTATCGTCTAAAACTTGAATTTCCAATTTTTCTTTTGGATATTCTAGTTTTGTGATGTTCTCTAATAAACGTTCCACTACATACTTTTCATTATAAATAGGCAGTTGTATAGTAACCAATGGAATCTCATTCAAATTGCTAAAGTCGAATTTTTCGTATTCTCGTTTTGTTCTTTTACTTTTCAAGTAGTTGAATAGTAAGTTTAATTGTGCTAATCCATAAAAGAAAATTAATAAAATAGCAACGCTATAAAAAAACAAAACAATGTAAGATATTGTTATAATCATAATTTATTTAAATGTATATTTAAAAATCCAGCCAATAATTTTTATCCCCGCCATAATAGTTCCTTTAATTGTTCCAGAAACTTTAGATACACCAATTCTATTTTTATATTGTACTGGTAATTCACAGTATTTTATTCCTTTTTTTAAAACTTTCAATTGCATTTCTACAGTCCAACCATAGGTTTTATCTTGCATTTGCAAAGTTACTAAGGTACTGTATTTTATAGCTCTAAACGGACCTAAATCGGTAAATTTTGAATTAAAAAATAGTTTCATTAAAAAGCAGGCTAACCAATTACCAAAAATTTGTTGAGGAGTCATAGAACCAGTTTCACGTAAGTTCTTCACTCTTGCGCCTATTACAAAATCAACTTCATTAGTTAAAATAGGTGCAATAATTTTGGTCAATTCTTCAGGATAATCTGAGTAATCTCCATCTAAAAAAACGATTATATCTGGCTTAACTTCTAATCCTGCAATGTAATCCATTCCTTTTAAACAGGCGTAACCGTAGCCTTTTTGTGATTCTGAAAGTACTGTGGCTCCAGCATTTTTTGCAACTTCTTCTGTTTTATCTGTTGAATTGTTGCTAATAACTATGATTTCATTTACAATTGAAGGAATTTCTTTTATTACATTTGCAATAGCATCTTGTTCGTTATAGGCGGGTATTATTACTTTTATGATACTCATTTTATTTTATTGGATTTTGTTAAAACTAAAAATCATTGTCTTTTTTAAATTCAGAAATAGAAGTCCATGTTTTCACATGTTTTCCATTTACATATTTTTCCGCCTTAGAAATCTCTCCATCGGTATATATGATAGTTATACCGTTTAGCTTATTACTTTTATATTCACTTTTCTTTATAATCTCTTTATTTTCATTGTAATATATCCACCAGTTACATTTATTATTATTTAGATAATGACCTTCTGCTTTTTTGTTTCCGTTTTCGTAATAAAAAAACCAATATTCATTTTTTTCGCCATTAATAAGCCACCCTTCATCTTTGATTATACCGTTAGGATAATAATTTTTGACATAGGTTTTGTTTTCAATGGTAAATATTGAATTAATAGAGAAAAGTAAAGTTAATAATAACAGTTTCATTATTTCTGATTTACTAAATCCATTAAATTAATATCATTTCCTAAAAGAATATCATTTGGATTAATTCTTCCTTTTTCTGAAGTATTTTCTAATTTTAATACACCTCTTGGACAAACTGCTGAACAAATTCCGCACCCTACGCACGATGACCGTACGATATTTTCGCCTTTTTGAGCATAATAACGAACATCAATTCCCATTTCGCAACTGTTTGAACAGTTTCCACAGGATATACATTGACCACCATTTGTAGTAATTCTAAATCTTGAAAATAATCGTTGTTGAAATCCTAAAATAGCTGCCATTGGACAACCAAAACGACACCAAGAACGACTTCCTAATATCGGATAAAAGCCTGTTCCGATAACTCCAGAAAAGATAGAACCAATATAAATCCCGTATATTGATCTAAGTGTACTTCCTTGTATAAAAAACACTTCTTGAGTTGATCCAGTAAAGTGAAGAATTAATAATAACGAAATTGCTACAAAAAATCCAATAGCTCCAAATTTAGCATCTTTGCCTAATTCCTTTCCTTTAAAATACAATACAATTGCAAACACTAAACTTAAAAAACCTATTATCGATGCTATAAAAACACCGCGGGTTAACCAAAAATTATTGTTGTCATATCCTAAATAAGTATAGACCATTGCGACTGTCATTACTACTGAAAATACTAAAACAGTATGAATTAACCAACGTTCTATTTTCCAAACGGATAATTTTTTTGATGAAAGTTGACGAAACGAATCTCCTGCAGTTTCTGCTAAACCGCCACAACCGCAAACCCATGAACAATACCATCTCTTACCATACTTGTATGTTAAAATAGGAGAAATTACAAAAATTGAAATAATTCCGAATAAAATTAAAGCTAAACCAATATTTCCATTTAATAAAAATCCGTTAACTGACCATTCGTCAAAAATGTAATAGTTAAGAGGCCACATTGATTTTAAATCATAATAAGGCAAATTATTATTCATTACATACATAAACTCTGGTATTAAAAACGCAAAGCCCAACTGGAAAAACATTACCGAAATTGTACGAACTTGTTGGTAACGATTATGTCTGTATTTTAAAATAAATTTATATCCAAATGCTAAAATAGCAACTGTATAAAGTGTTCCATACACAAACCATTGACTTGCATTTCTTCCACTTAATAAATTGCTTAAAGGATCAAATAAACTAATTAATCCGGTATTTGCTTCACCATTTTCTCCTAAGCCTAAGTATTTAGGAAAAAAATATAAAACGACATAAAATGTTGTAAGTATGATACCAACGATCCAACCCCAAACACCACGAGACGAAATGGACTTAAACCAAACACCGTCATTTTTTATACCTTCTAACTTGGTTAAATAGGCATCTCTAGAATAAACAATTATTCCACTAGTTATCGCTACTAAAGATAAGCTTAGAAAAATACCTTTATTTGGAAAATTAGTATTAAAAAACGCTAATACTAATATGAATAATCCAATAATACCAATAGCTAAAGCTACTTTTTGCTTCGTTGAAATGTCTGTAGCATCTGGTTTTGCTAGAGACATACTATGGTTAATTTTATTACTCATTTTATACAATTTGAAGTTGTTTATTAAATGCATTTAAGATTTCTTTTTCATAACGACTGTAAAATTCAGGATCAAAATTGGCTTCCGATAAATGTTGCATTACATAATTTACATCTCTTTTTTCGGTAAGCCATTTGTCAAATGTTTCGTGTCGCATTCGAATTCCAAATGTATTAATTCCTAAAAAAACATTTGTTTCTTTATGGTAGGCAACTGTTATACACTTAGTATCATCACTATGTATCCAATGGAAATGTTGTTCATAATCCTGTTTGTTTTTTTTACTAAAAACCCAACCATAGGTTTGGTATTCAATATCTAAAAATTTTGCCGAATTAAACCAATGTCCTGGATTATATTGCATCGGATTTCCACAAATAGTTTGAGCTAAAACTTCTCCCATCATGCGACCTGTATACCAAACAGCTTCAATAGGTCTTCTATTTCCTATAGCTTCATGTTGTTCAGCACAATCTCCAATAGCATAAACGTCTTTAATATTAGTCTCTAAATAACGGTTGACTTTTACACCTCGGCCTATTTCTATATCAGATGATTTTAAAAAATCAATATTTGGAGTTACTCCAGCTGTTAATCCAACTACATTGCAAGCAATTTCTTCTCCTGTTTCTTCAATTGTAATCGATTTAACATTGCCATTTTCATCAGCATTTATCGATTTTAAATTAGTTGACAAACGTAAATCGATATGATGATTTTTGATGTGCCTATTAATCATAGCACTTTCTACTTCAGGCAAAACACCATTCCAAAAACTATCTTCGCGAACTAAAAATGTAACAGGTATTTTTCTTGAATTAAGCATTTCAGCCAATTCTATTCCTATCAATCCACCACCAACAATTACTGCATGTTTGCATACTTTGTTATTAGGTGCATATTTTTCAAGATTTTCTAAATCTTGTTTATGATACAGACCCATTGTACCATTTAAATCTTGACCTGGCCAACCAAACTTATTAGATTTAGATCCAGTAGCAATTACTAACTTATCATATTTTAAAGTTTCTCCTGAGGTAAAATTTAAACTTTTAGTTTGTGTATCAACTTTTTCTACAAAACCTTTTTTAAGTTCAATACGATTTTTTTCCCAAAACCAATTTTCGTAGGGTTGTGTATGTTCAAGTTTCATGTGCCCCATATAAACATACATCAGAGCTGTTCTAGAAAAAAAATAATCGGCTTCTGCAGAAATAATCGTGATTTTTTTATCTGATTGTTTTCTAATATGCCTAGCCAAAGTTACTCCAGCTATTCCGTTTCCTATAATCACAATATGTTCCATGATGAAATTTTAAGTATTAAAAAATAGGCTTTTATTCTTAAGGAAAATCTATTTTACTAATATATTAAAATATAGCTCTTAATCCTAAATTAAAAGATTGTCCTAAACCAGTATCATCTCCACGTACGAAATTGCTATATAATGTTTCTATATTTAAAACTTTTGTTAATTGATATTTAGCTCCAAAACCAACTGCAGAATAGTTTTGTTCAAATTTGTTTCCTAAATCTAAAAGTTGAGCATGTTGAACAAAAGTTAAAACTGTAAATTTATTGGTTGGAAAATAAGACAAGAAAACTCCAGGAGCTAACTCTAGACTGTTATTAGCAAAACCTTCTTCTTTATCTCCAAAAAAGAATCTTGTTCCTAATTCAGAGAATAATTGAAATTTATTTCCTTTGAAAGTGTAATCATAGAAAAAGCGGTTTTGCCAAATAAAACTTTTCTGTGCTAAATAGCCATTTTCATTACTTTCTTTATCAAAAACAGGAATGAAAAATGAACTCTGAACAGAAAATCTTGGTAAACTGCTAAATGGTGCGATTTTTACAGAAGGAGCAATGTGTCCAATACCAGCTCTAGATAATCCTTTTTCATTTTTAAATTCAAAAACACTCGTAGCACTTTCTCCTGCAAATGAATTTGAACGTAACTCAACTATTAAACCGGCATTAAATTTTTTATTATTAGATATTCCTGTAAAAACTTCAACAGAAGAAGTAAAATAATTTTCTCTTGGTACTGTTGATTTAACACCTAAATCTGTTCTTTTAGTTTGGGTATATAAACCATTAAACCATTTGATATCTATTTTTCCTTTTTCAAGAAGTTTAGATGGAGTATAAGTTTGAATATTAGATTGTTCAATAGTATCATTTTGAGCAAAAAGTGTAATACTTGTTAGAAAAACTATAGATGTTATTAATTTTTTCATTTATTTTGTTTTTAATAGTTTGGTTTTATTTTTTATTTAAAGTCCAATCATATGGATAGTAGGTTACTTTATATTTTGAGTCAACTTTTGTGGTTAGATATTTATTTATAAAATCAATTTCATTTTTTCCAGATGAAATAAAATCAGCTTTATACCATTCAAATATTTGAGAAAACTCAACTTTTTTAGATTTTGAATTTACCTTTATAAAATTAGGGTTATTAATCGCTAATTTTGTTTGAGTTTCTAATTGAGCTTCAAGAGTTGTAGGCATATATGCTTCATTAATAATAGGTGGACAACCATTTGCACCGCAAACCAATACAAAATGGACTCTGGCATCATTATATTTTGCTCTTAATAATTTGTTTTCGATGTCATTTAATGTGTACTTAGTACCTGCAATTGCATATTTTGTTTTGTCAAAAACACCTGAAATATCTAATGGAGATTTTACTGGGTACTTTTCTACAATTGCATTAATCATAATAATATTATAAGCATTTATAAAAAAGGCTTTATTTACATTTGTATCATTTGATAAATTAAATGCAGCAATTTGTTTCATTAATTCCTCTAATGATTTACTATCTTTTTTAATGGCTCCGTAATCTACTTTTTTTTCACTTACGTATTTATTTAAAAAAATATCGGTTTTGTTAAAAAAAGTATTCTCTTGAGCAATAGTAAATATACTTGTAAGCAATAATGAAATTAAAAATAATATCTTTTTCATAATAATTTATTTAATATGGATTTTAATTAGTTTATGAATATAAAATTCAAAGTTAATGAGTTGTAGTCAGTAAATTTGTTAGTTAGCATACAATTACTAAATTTAGTTAGTTCTATATTGATTTAAAGTTACTATATATAAAACTCTTAATTATTACTACACAAAAATTCGTTATTTCATTGATACATCCTTTTACTATTTTTCCTTATTTATTGTCAATTTTACTAAAAGTGTAAAGTGATTAAAGATTTCTTATGATATTTGTAAAAAAAACATGAGAAAAATTTTATTTTTTTTCTTTTTTTCATTTAGCGCTATAGTAGCTCAAAACAATAATGTAGGCACGATTTCGTGGAATGGAGTAAAAAAAATGAACATTAAATTCATGACTGAATTTATTGAAACCAAAACAAATCAACCTTTAGATAGCTTGAAATTAGATAATGATGTTGCAGCATTAACTCGTTTAAATGGTGTTTCAAAAATTACATATACAGTTTCAAAATCAGATGATGAAAATTTCAATATTATTTTTACTGTAGTTGAAAATTGGAGTATTTTACCAAATTTACAACTTTGGACCACCGATGAAACTGCAGCGGCTTATAGGATAGGAATTTTTGATTACAATTTTTTAGGTAGAAATAATACTATTGGTGGATTTTACCAGCACAATGGAATTTCGTCATTTGGATTATTCTTTTCTGCCCCTTTTTTATTTTCGTCTAATTTTGGTATTGAAAGTAGTTTTCAAAAATTAGCCAGTATTGAACCCATTTTTATTAATGATTTACCAGCAAGATATGAATACACGAATACTGGAGCTGAATTATTAGGAGTCTATAGGTTAAACTATAGAAATTCAATAAAGTTAGGAGCTACCGTTTTTTCAGAAAAATACCATTATCTTTCTGGATCTACTGCAGTTAATGTACCACAATTATTAGTAGTAGATAAAGTAATGCTAAAATCTAATTATAACTTTGATAATTTAAAGTATGATTTTTACTTAGTAAATGGAGTTCGAAGTAACTTTTTTGGACAATATGTTTTAAGTTTAAATGAATTTCAAAAAGATTTTATTATTGCTTGGAATGATTTATCTTATTTTAAACGATTTGGAAAAACGGGTAACTGGGCAAATAGGCTGCGATTAGGATTATCTTCAAACGATAAAAGTCCGTTTTCACCATTTTCCTTAGATAATAACTTAAATATTAGAGGTGTTGGTAATATTGTTGATAGAGGAACCGGTGTTATAGTTTTAAACTCAGAATACCGTACAACGATTTATGAAAAAAAATGGTTTGTTTTACAAGGTAATGCTTTTGTTGATAGTGGAAGTTGGAGAAAACCTGGTGGAGATTTTAGTGACTTTACTAATTCTGATAATTTTAAAGTTTATCCAGGAGTAGGGTTGCGATTTATTCATAAAACAATCTTTAATGCTACTTTTAGAATTGACTATGGTTATGGAATTACTAAAAATTCTTCAAACGGAATTGTTTTTGGAATCGGACAATACTTTTAAATGAAAAAATATACTTACCTTTTATTCTTGTTACTAAATTTTTGTGCTTCACAAGAAAAAAAAATTAATGGAATTAGCTTTGTAGCATCTGATAATGTTGTATCTAATGAAGATTTAAAACCAATAGTAGCAATTAATGCTAATTGGGTTACTCTAATGCCATTTGCTTTTATGAAAACAGAAAATGATACTACAATTGTATTTGATCATGAAAGACAATGGATTAATGAAAAAAAGGAAGGGGTAGAAAATTCGACTCGGCTTTTTAAAAATGAAAATATTAAAGTGATGCTAAAACCCCAAATTTGGATTCCAAGAGGTGGTTTTACAGGACATATTGAAATGAAATCTGAGAAAGATTGGCAAATTTTAGAAAAAAACTACGAGAATTTTATTTTATACTTTGCTCAAATTGCCCAAAATGAAACTTGTGATCTTTTTTGTATTGGAACAGAATTGAATTTATTTGTTTCAAAAAGACCCGAGTACTGGCGTAATTTAATTGCTAAAATCAAAGGGATTTATAAAGGCAAAATTACGTATGCTGAAAATTGGGACACTTATAAAAATGTCCCTTTTTATCAAGAGTTAGACTATATAGGAATTGATGCTTATTTCCCATTAGATTCATCTAAAACGGCTTCAATTAAAACACTTGAAAAAGCTTGGCAACCCATAAAAAAAGATATAGAAGCTTTATCTAAAAAATATAGTAAAAATGTAATCTTTACAGAATATGGGTATCAAAGTAGAGATTATACGACTAAGGAGCCATGGAATTTTTCTGAAAATAACAGTATAAATCTTGAGGCTCAAAGTAATGCTTTACATGCTCTTTATAGTGAGTTTTGGATAGAAGATTGGTTTGCTGGTGGTTTTTTATGGAAATGGTTTGATGATCATGAAAATGTTGGAGGAATTAATGACAATGATTATACAATTCAAAATAAGTCTGCCGAAATTATTGTGAAAAATAATTATGCTAAGAAATAAACAAGAACAGGTGTAAAAAATATAATCTATACATTACATTTTTACAGCTATTTTAAACAACATTACTTCTTTAAAAGTTTTACTTTGAAATTATTTTTATCCAATTTTTATCTCCATTTGATACTCTTTCTTCTAGATTTTTAGACCATGTGTCTCTAACCTCTAAATTGTAATTTAGGTACAACTTACCATTAAATATAGTAAATGATTCTGGTTTAATAGGTGCTTTATATCCTTGCGAAACTCCATAAGCACAATAACCGCCATATTGAGGCATATAATTTGCTGGATTTTTATCAAATAAAGCTTTATTTTTTTTAGATGAAAAATAATATGTAGCACCTTCTACTTTACTATTAATTTCTTTTTTACCTACGGTAGCTTTATTTTCAGTGAAATAGGCTACAGGGTCGTAACCTTGAATTGCTATATTGTTTTTAGTATTTACAGCACTATTTTGGGCGAAAATTGATGCAGTAAAGAAAAACAGATTCAAGATAAAAGTTAATTTCATCATAGATGTTGTGTTTAAAATAGGAGTTTTCATAATTTTATTTTAATAATTCAGGAAAATTAGCTATTGCTTTCTTGTATCGAGGAATGGAAACGCTTACCACATAACCTTGCTCAGGATTTAATTTCACATAATCTTGATGGTAGTTTTCGGCTTTATAAAAAGTTTTAAATGGACTTACCTCAACTGCGATTTTACTATACTTTTTTGTAGCTTCTAAATTTTTAATATAAGTTTCAATAGCCACTTTTTGAGTTTCATTATTATAAAAAAGTACAGAACGATATTGCTCACCATTATCTGGTCCTTGACCATTTTCTTGAGTAATGTCTCCAGAATTAAAGTAAACTTTTAAAAGATCATTATATGAAATTTCATCAGGGTTATACGTTATTTCTATTGCTTCAACGTGTGATGTACTTCCGTTACCGACCTCTTTGTAAGTAGGTTTTTTTTCTATTCCACCACTATATCCAGATACTACATCTTTTACTCCTTTAATAGATTCAAATATTTCTTCCATACACCAAAAACAACCTTGAGCAAAAACAACTTTTTGTAATTTTTGTTTTGGAACAAATTTTAAAGCTATACCATCAATACAATATCTTTTTCCTGTTGGTTCTGGTCCATCATCAAAAACATGCCCTAAATGACCGTCACATTTAGCACATTTTACATCATCTCTAGTCATTCCATGAGAATTATCGAATCCAACAACAACACTTTTTGATGCAAATGGTTGATAAAAACTTGGCCAACCAGTTCCTGAGTTAAATTTATTATCTTTAGAGAACAATGGGTTTTCACAAGCAACACAGACGAAAACTCCTTTTTCTTTTATTTCATTAAATTCATGTGTAAAAGGTCTCTCTGTACCTTTTTCTCTTAAAATGTTAAATTGCTCAGGGGTTAAAATCTTTTTCCATTCTTCCTCTGTTTTTATGACTTTTTTTGTCCAAGTGGTATCATTTGATTGCACAAAATAGGCAACTTCATTTGAGACATTAGTTTTGACTTTTTTATCTGTTGATTTTGCACAACTTTGAAAAGTACTTAATAATAAAAACAGTCCTATAATATTTATGCTTTTCATAATATTTTTTTTTAATAATCTACGATAAAATTACTCTTTTGGTTGTTTATTTTTCTTAATATTTTAATAAAAATAGGAATAAACCTAATGATTTTGGAATTATAAAACGATACCATTTATTCAAATCTAAATGGATAAGATCATGTTTTTTTTTTAACATTTAGATAGAAAATGCGATGAATTAAAACATCGCATTTAGTTTAACCAATTTAAAACAAACAAAACTTGTACTCTAATTCTCTAGAATAATTTTTTTAGTTATTTTGTTATTATCATTATCTATTAAATACATATAGTAAATACCAGTTTTTAAGTGAGATAAGTCAATATTTGTATTTGCTATTATAGCTTCATTTAATTCAACAACTTTTTGTCCTAAGACTGAATAAATTTCTAAAGATTTGATTTCAGATGATTGTTCAAAGTTTATAGAAATAATTCCTTTTGATGGATTTGGATACACTTTAAATTTGTTAGAAACAAAGTCTTCGGTTGATAAAACGGCACAATTTTCAGTTGTAAAAGGCACAATGCTACCAAAATCCCAAAAGGCATTAAATTGGAAACAGTAAAAAAATATCTTAGTATAATTACTGATATTTACACCTGCAGGAATATTTGTTGTAAAAGAGTGTACTCCATCTGGATTTGAATTATTAGTACTCACCATTCCAAAATATATATTTGGAAGTGTTGTAGGGTTTGTAGCTATTAGTTGAGTATTAGTCAAACTCCCTGGATTAACGAGGTAAACTCTCACATCTGGACCTGGAGCTGTATTAAAAGCAGCTGTTGTGTTTAAAGTTATGGTATTATTAGTATTTAAAACAACTTGAACTGAATTTGCACCCGTTATATTGTACATTGGAACACTAGCGTTATTTCCAAAAGATGTCCCAATAGAAGTACATTGTGCAATGCTTAAAGTTGATGAAAGTAGGCAAAGTGAATAAAGTAAAATAATCTTTTTCATAGCAATCAATTTTTAACAAAGTTCTAAAAATCAATTTATTATAACTAGACTATTTTACACTATTAGTTGTCAATTATTCTGTTTTTTTCTCTAAATTCCTTTGGAGATTGACCTTCTTTGTTCTTAAAAAATCGACTAAAAGATGGAATATCTTCAAAACCCAATTCAAAAGCAATTTCTTTTATAATTTTTTGGGTAAACAACAATTGCCTTTTTGCTTCAATGTGTATTCTATCTTGAATAACTTTTAAAGGTGTTTTTTCTGAGTGTAACGTAAATAGATTGGTTAATGATTTCGAAGATTTGTTCATTAAATTGACATATTCAACAACAGTGTGCATTTTTTTATAATGCATTTCTACTAATAAATTAAATTCTCGGATGATATCCAGCTTATTAACGTGAAGTTTAATAGACTTATTTTGATTTTTATAAATCCGAGTTGAAAGAATTAAAAAGCGTTTCAAAAGCATAAGCAACATTTGTCCGTGTAAATTGTCTTGAGCTTCAAACTCGCTTATAAAAACCATCCAAAGTAATCTAAACGTTGGCAATTGAGTTTCATCAAGATCTATTACGGGTATTTTAGCATTAGCAAAAAAAAGGACACCGTTACAACCAATCTCTTTATCAAAAAACTCTGAACTATAAAACTCTCTATTAAATCGGATAAGGTTAATTTCATCCATTTTAGAAATGACAATATTGTGCATCTCGGTTAAAAACAAGATTTGGTTTTGTAATAATGGGTATTCAATACCATCAATTATTAGAGTGGTATCTTGTTTATCATTCCAAAAAATACGCAAGTAATCTCCTTTATATTGATTTAACCAAACTGCATCCTCTTTTTTGATGGTTGCAATATGAAAATACTCATTTAATGAACCTTTGTATTCCATTTAACTAATATTTTTTTTATAATAATTTAACATACTTTCATTAGAATGCCCTAACTTTCGTTTGAAATGAATTACTGTAAAGTGATATTGTAACTTCCAAGCACCATTAACTCGATACCTTCTTGCTGAAGTAATGAGATATTTTGGAATAACTACAAATTGCTGCTCTTGATAAAGTCGCTTAATAATTTCATTATCTTCATAAATAATATAGCTTTCATTAAAACCATTAATTTTATCAAATAAATGCTTAGCTACAAATAAAGATTGATCCCCACCGCGACATGAAATATGATTAAATCTTGTAAACCACTGAGAAACTAAAAGTACAGGATGATTGTAATCAAATTTCATACGAAAGCAACCTGCTAAATTACCTGTATCAACTTGTTTTATTATTTCTAAATCAAAATCTGTAGGTGGAAAACTATCACAATGCAAAAAATACAAAATAGCACCTTTCGCAATCTTTGCTCCAGCATTCATTTGTTTTGCTCTTCCCTTTTCTGTCTGTACCAAAATGACATCTTTGATACCTTGAACGAGATTTTGAGAACCATCTGAACTACCACCATCTACTACAATAATTTCATATGAATAGGTGTTTGAAATCATTTTTTCTAGATGCAACAAAAGCCGATGTATGGCATCGACTTCATTGAGAATTGGGATTATTATAGAAACTTTAATCATTTAAACTCCAGTTATACTCTTTATATTTAACCTTAGCATTCTTATTAATCTTAACAGCACTGTATTGATTCAAATAATCGATAACAGTTCCTTTTGTTTTAAAATCTCCCGAAAACCAATCAAATATTTTTGATATTTCAATGCTATTAGCAGTAATTGTGTTTTTAGTTTTATCATTTACAAATGCTTTTGCTCCAGCCTCTAATTGACTTTCTAATTTAGCTTCTGTATAAGCTTGATTTGATAAATTTGGACAAGAAAAAGATGCACAGTTTATCGCAAAATGAATTCTTGGTTCGTTCATTTTTCTCAATATTTCATGCTCAATTTCTTCTAAACTATATTTTTTTGTTCCTAAAGTAAATAACTTTCTACCCCAAGGATCTTTAATATCTTTTATACTTTTTAAAGGATAATTATCTAAAATAAGTTTTACTGTATAGGCATTATAGGCATTTATCCAATAAGCTAAAATCGCATTTCGAGACCATGATTTTTGAGGTACATTTGCTGCTAATTCATCCAAATAAACTTGTAATGCTTTTACATCTTTCTTAAATCCTTTGTAATCTACATTCCCTTTATCTGTAACATATTTTTGCAATAGCACATGCCACTTTTGATGATCTATTGCTTTAATTGAATTTTGATTTTCTACTGCATAAGCCAATTTGGGAATGCTATTTTCGTTTGAATTTGCACAAGATAAAAAAGGCAATAAGGCTATTATAAAAATTATTTTTCTCATTTTTATTTTATTTAATTTTTAGAATAGTCGAAATTTTTATGAATTCCTGACAAACTATTTTTTAAAAGGATACATTTCTTGTTGAATAAAATTTTGAGGAAAATCCTCTTCATCTGCAAAACCTAACTCTATATCTTTTCCGTCGCTTGGAATATAATCGCTTTTAAAAATATAATCCCAAATACTTAATGAAATTCCGAAGTTTGCTCCATATTTTCTTGGCATTTCTTTACTATGATGCCAAATGTGCATTTTTGGATTATTGAAAATATATTTCAATATCCCATAATTCCAACCCAAATTCGCATGATTTAAATGTCCAATTGTGATGGTTAAAAAATGAATTATAAATACATCTTGAATTGAAAATCCACCAATTATAGCCATAGGAACATATAAAAGTGATTTATAAACAACAGGCTCCATCCAATGGTATCTTAAATGTGCTGCAAACCCCATTTGTTTTACAGAATGATGCACTTTATGAAAATTCCATAAGAAATTAAAACGATGTAAAATTCTATGTGTATTCCATTGAACAAAATCAGCAACGATAAAGAATATAAATAAAGCTATTGGTTTAGGAAAACTTGATAAATCTACAACTTGGAATGAAACCAATTGTAAATTAAATAAAGCTAAAAAATCATTAAATAATTGAGCTGTTACATTACTCAATGCAATTAAGATAATCATATTTAATAAAAAGAAATTAAAGAACATATAAAATGTATCTAACCAAAAATCTTTTCTAAAAATAGGTTGTTTTTTTCGCCAAGGAAATAAGATTTCTAAACCAAAAACAAGTAATGAAATAATAATCAAACCATAGAAATAATTTTCGATATGTAACGAAAATAACTCACTTTTCAGATAATTAAAATAATCTGAATAGGATGTAATTATTATTTCTTTGTATTTGTTCATTTAGATTAATTTTAAAATATAAAATATTACGCTACTAATTATAGCTGCTATTGGTAGCGTTAAAACCCATGAAGCAATGATTTTATAAATCATTTTCCTGTCTGCAGTTTTGTTCACTGTACCAATTCCAAATATTGTGCCAACGGAAACATGTGTTGTAGAAACTGGTAAGCTAAATTTACTTGCTAAAAGTACTAAAACAGAAGTTACAAAATTAGCAGTTAACCCTTGACCTGTATTCATATACGTAATTTTTTCGCTCATGGTTTTCGCTACTTTTTTTGCATTTAATATGCCACCAATTGCCATAACAATTGTAATTAAAATTAAAAATAAATTGATATTTACAGTTCCAATAATTAATAAAATACCTGCTATTTTTGGCGTATCATTTAAACCTCTTGCGAAACTAACTGTTCCAGCTGAAATAAAATGTAAAACATCTACAGCTTTTTGGCTTGATATTCCTAAAACTGATTTTTCATGCATTTTGGAATCCAAGCTACAAGTATTTAAATTAATTATAGAAGATTGTTCAGCAATGATTATGTTATCGCAATATATATCATGCTTGTTATTTTCTGTGATACAAAGACAAGACTTTTTAGTTATTCCAAATCTCTTTTTTAGATTAGAAAAAACATAATAAAATAGTATTGCCAAAATAGCTGCAATAAAAGGACTTATAATCAAAGGCACTACAAAACTGTCTGTTAATTTTTGAAAATTAAAACTTGATCCTACCGCTAATAAACCTACTCCAAATAAACTTCCTACTAAAGCATGAGTTGTTGATATTGGCATACCTACTTTTGTTGCAATAAAAACAGTAATAGCAGCACCTAAAGCAATTGAAATTGCAAAATTAGGGTCTAATAATAATTCATCTGGAACTAAACCTTTTCCTGAAAAATTTTTCAAAATACCTTTTGCAAGGAAAATTGAACAAATTGAACCGAGAAACGTTGAAATTGTTGCCCAAATTAAAGCTTTATTAAAAGAAAGTGTTTTACTTCCATATAATGTTGCAACTCCTTTAAAATTATCATTCGCACCATTACTATAAGCTAAAAATACGACACCTAAAATAAGAAGAATATATGTCATAATTATAATTTTGCATAAACACCTAAGTTTAATGTAGGAGCAAGTGGTGAATTGTCTATTCCAAATGCTCCAAACGTTGAAAAGTTAGCTCCAAATTTATCTTTAATAAATTCGTAACTAGCTTTTATACCAAAGGCATTATAAGCTTGTCTGTCTAAATGAGATGCCCATTGTAAATTATCATTTGTAAAAGCACTTTCTTTTGTAACCGGATTTCTACTATCTAAAACTAACATTAAATGACCTTTTGGAATTACTTTGTATCCAACTTCAAAAGCAACTTTTAAATAATCAGAATAATTATTATCCATATAGCCATATCCAATGTTACCAAAATAATGCCATTTATTATGACTTGATCCAATAGTTAAATAAGGTAAAAACGTTGATGCATTTATTCCTGTTGTACTAACAGTTAAATTCTCGTCTTTTGTAATAGAATTAGCAGAAAATAAAATTCCGGTACTTATCTTCCAATCTTTATCTGATAGTTTGTATTTCAATCCTACTGATATATTACTAAAACCTGAAATACTTTCTGAAAATCCTAAATTCTTAAACGAAGCATATTTGTATGGTAAAATTAATTGGGCTTCTAATTTATTTGTAATTCCATATTCGGTATAAGCTTGTATGGTAAAATCACTATAATCTCCTACATTCTCTCGTTTTTTACCGTCAAATTGAAACGTATCGTATGTTAAACTTGTTGACCCTATTTGCACATAAGCTTTCCCTTTTTCTCTTGTCCAAGGACTTTGAGCATTAGTTAACTGTGTAAATAAACTTACTAAAACTATTAAAATTAAATTTCTGTTCATTTTTTTAGTCATTTAGATTAACATACTATTTCAATTCGATATAAATCTTAACAACAACCTCCGCCGTTATAATGATAAGTGCTTTCGCTAATAAAAATATCATTTTTGCCTAACGAAGCTATGGCATTGGCCGTTTTATCACATACTGCTAACGGTTGATTTTTCATTAAAACATGCCCTTTTTTATCATCAAAATAATCTTCCTTACCAAAATAAATAGCCGCTTTTCCAGTAAAAACACATGGACCATCTGCTGGCATTGGGTCTTTAATGGCACAAACTTCAATACTTTCTATAAAAATTAACTCATCTGTAGGATAATTTTCAGGATCTAATATTCTGTAAGGACGTCTACCTCTTATTTCAATAGTACCAAAACCAACATCGGTTAATGCTTTAATATAATCAGCAATTGGAATACTACCACTCAAACATAAAGCTCTTAAATGGTCATCATTTCTTAATGTTTCATTCATTTCTTGTTCACAAGTTGGGTCACTCATCACCAAACGTCCGTGAGGTTTTAAAACACGATACATTTCTTGTAATGCTTTTTTTAAATCCTCAGCTTTAAAAATATTAAAAAGACAGTTTTGTGCTGCAATATCAATACTTTCATCTTCAATAGGTAAATTTAATGCGTCACCTTTTCTTAGTTCAACAAATTCGCTTTTAAACCATTCATTTTCTTGTTCGGCAATTAAGAAATTCTTTCGAGAAGCTTCTAACATTTCATCCACAACGTCTACACCAATAACTCCGGCCTTTTGTCTTGAAAAGTAAGAGAATTGTAGTAATTCCATTCCACCACCAACTCCAACATATAAAATTTTTGGATTGTTAATTAAATCCTGAGCAGAAATGGTACTTCCGCATCCATAATTCATTTCTTGCATAATTTTTGGAATTTCTAAACCAGGAAATTTCCAAATAGGTGTTGTTGTACAGCATAAACCAACATCGGGTGTTAATGCTGCATTTTTATATAAATCGTTAGTAGCGTCTAAATAACTCATAGTAGTATAGTTTTAAATATTTTTAATTAATTCTTTAAATAGTGTAATCATTTTTGGTTCTGCTTCGCCCGCAATTGCAATAATTTCAGGAATATTAACCGGTTTTAAATCATCTGGATTACATTCATCGGTTAAAACCGAAACAGCTAAAACAGGTAATTTAAGATGATTAGCCACAATTACTTCTGGTACAGTACTCATACCAACCGCATCTGCGCCAATAATTTTTAAATAACGATATTCGGCTCTTGTTTCCAATTGTGGTCCAACTACAGCAGCATAAACTCCTTTATGAAGAACAATATCATTCTGTTTTGCTATTGCCATAATTTTGGCATTCATGTTGGTATCATAAGGTGCACACATATCGGTAAAACGTTCACCAAAATCGGAAACATTACTAAATGCTAATGGAGAACCTCCTTGTAAATTGATATGATCGTCAAGCAACATCAAATCTCCTTTTTTGTAATTCAAATTAATGGCACCTGCTGCGTTTGAAATTAATAACTTTTTAATTCCTAACTCTTGCAATATTCGTATCGGAAAAGTTATTTCTTGTAAACTATACCCTTCATACAAGTGAAATCGACCTTGCATTATAATGACTTTCTTATTTTCTAAAGTACCAAATAGTAATTTGCCAGAATGAAACTCTACTGTTGAAACTGGAAAATTTGGAATATCTGAATAGCTTATTTCTTGCTCAATAGTTAAATGATTTACTAATTGCCCGAGTCCAGTACCTAATACAATACCAATTTCGGGATTATTAAATCCTTTTTCTTTAAGAAAGTTTGTAGTTGTTTCTATTGTTTTAGTATTCATTTTTATAAATATTTTTGAAATTCTGAAATGCTTTTAATATCATCAATAGTGTCAATATCATTCTGCATTTTTAATAAAGCTGTTGTTGTATTTGATAAATTCTTTAATGTATCAGCCAAAACGGTGTCAGTTCCCCAATTTTTATTTTCAAAAATTCCATTTGGAATTGTTTTTAAACCCAAAAGATAATAACCACCATCTTCAGCAGGACCAATAACCACTTCATTTTTATCTAATAACGAAAAAGCATCTTCAATATCTTTTGATTCAAGAGTTAACAAATCAGAACCAACAATAACAATTTTATTAAAACCATCATTAAAACCTTTTTCAAAAGCATTTTTCATTCTTGCTCCTAAATCTGATCCAATCTGAATTTCTTTTTCAAATATTTTAGTATCCCAAATATCATCTATAGCAATATCTTCGGAATATAATACTCGTTTATTGGCATTAACTTTAGCAATACAGTTTTTAGTATGTTGCAACAAATACACATAAACTTCTAAAGCGTTTAGATCTCCAATAGTTACTGCTAATCTAGTTTTTACTTTTCCTAATTCAGGATTTCTGGTAAAAACTAATACTAATCTCTTTTCCATAATTAAGCTACTGTACCTTGACAGCTACTACCTGCACCAGCTGTACAACCATAACAGTGTTGAGAAATTATTATATCACGAGCACTTAACGATGCTTCATTATATTCCGAAATATGTTTTTCCTTTGAAGCTACTTTTAAACCTAACATTTGATTGAAATCACAATCATATAAATAACCATCCCAACTAACAGAAATAGTGTTGGTACACATCACATTTTGAACGGCTTTAGGATTAAATGCTTCAACTAAAGCATACATATAATCTTCATAATTATCAGAGGCAATTAAGTAATCTAAAAATCTACTGATTGGTAAGTTTGTAATGGCAAATAAATTATGAAAATCGATATCAAAATCTTCCTTTAATGCTTTTTTGAAATCTTTTTCAAGTGCCATTTGATCCGTAGGAAGAAATGCCCCTGAAGGATTATAAACTAAATCTAGTTTGAGTGGACTTCCTTCTTTTCCATAGCCTACTTCATTTAGCATTTGAAGTGCTTTTATCGATTTGTCAAAAACTCCGTCACCTCTTTGTTTATCGGTTTTCTCTCTTTTATAAAAAGGTAGTGATGAAATTACGTGAATATTATGTTTCGCGAAAAATTCAGGCAGGTCATGATACTTTTTATTGGCTAAAATAATGGTAAGATTAGAGCGTACAATAAAATCTTTTACACCCAATTTAGAAGCTTCTTCAACAAACCATCGAAAATTTGGATTCATTTCTGGTGCGCCACCAGTTAAATCTAAAGTATGTACAGAAGTCGTTTTAAGAACATTTAAAATTTGTTCCATAGTATCAACTGTCATTATTTCTTTTCTATCAGGACCTGCATCTACATGACAATGTGCACAAACTTGATTGCACATATACCCTACATTGATTTGTAAAATTTCAATCTTTTTTGGTCGTAAAGGAAATTGATTAATCCCTTTAAGTTTATTGGCAAAAGTTGGCAAAGTTCCATCTTTAAAAAAACCATTAGATAGAATTTCTAATTGTTTTTCTGTTTTTGACAGAGGGTTTTTAGTAGCTTGAAGTGATTTTAGCATAGTTTTTCTAATTCTCTACGATGTAATTGTAACAAAAGTAAAATTGTATTTTCATTGAAAATGTTAGTTAGTTTACACAAATGATGATTACATAGATAATTTATCATATTTGTTCATCATTTGCACACCATGAACTAAAGAAGCGCCACCTCTTATAGCAGCCGCTACATGTAAGGCTTCCATCATTTCTTCTTTGGTAATACCTCTTTTCAATCCATCGCCAGTGTAGGCGTCAATACAATAAGGACATTGAACGGTATGAGCAACCGCCAAAGCAATTAATGATTTTTCGCGTGCAGTTAAACTTCCTTCTTCAAAAACTTTACCGTAGTACTCAAAAAATTTTGAACCCAATTCTTCGCTCCATTCTGAGATTTTTCCAAATTTTTTCAAATCTGCTGGATCGTAATATGTCTTTTCCATAATATTATATTTTAATATGTTTGAATTCCTTTTTTTAAATATTTACTCCATTCTTTACCGAATGTATGCACATGTTCTGTTTCTTTATCTGAAGTATCAACTACTTTATATCCATTATTTTTCCATTCAAAAATGCCTCCATACAGATTGAAAACGTTCGAGTACCCTAACTTTATTAGTTTTTCACCAATTTTTTCACTTCTTACTCCAATGGCACAATACACTATAATTGTGGTATTCTTATCTTTTATTGTTTCTAAAACTAACTTTTGATTGAATTTATTATAACCTACATGCAAAGCTCCCTTGATGTGACTGGTTTTAAATTCATTCAATTCTCTTGCATCTAAATAGACTGCCGATGATTTAAGCAAAGCTTCTTTTACTGTTATATAAGTAACAGACTCTGAATTGTATTTTTTTAATACTTCAGAAATAGAATTCTGACCATAAATTATGGTAGAAAAAAGTAAAAGAATAAGGAAGAAATGTCGCATAATTACATTTTTATCTAATATAGACGAAAACATTTTGAATTCCTGACATTTTATTTTTCTAAATCGCTATTGAATTAAGCAACTATTAAACACAATCAAGTTAGCTTTTATGTGATTTAAATTTAAAATATCAAGTACCTGTATCACTTGAATCATTTTTTGAATTTAAATAATTGCTAAATTTATTCCTTAAAATCTGCATATCCTCACTTACTTTTCTATCCAATACTTTTGCATAGTGTTGAGTCGTTCTCAAATTTTTATGACCTAACATTTTACTCACACTTTCAATTGGAACTCCATTAGTAAGTGTTACTGTAGTTGCAAAAGTATGTCGGGCAATATGAAATGTTAGCTCTTTGTCAATTTTACAAACTCCTGCAATTTCTTTTAAATAAGCATTCATTTTTTGATTTGACAGAATTGGGAGCAGTTTATTTTCTCCGACGCATTGAGGATGATTTTCATATTTATCAATTATCATCTGTGTAACTGGTAGTATTGGAATCTTTGAAGCACTTTCAGTTTTTTGACGATGAGTGAAAATCCATTTTTCACCATCAATTCCTATGCTTATGTGTGATTTTGTCAAGTTTTTGACATCAATGTACGCCAGTCCTGTAAAACAGCTAAAAAGAAATATATCACGAACATGTGAAAGTCTATGATTCTTTAAATCTTTTTCAATTATATTTTGGACTTCTTCTTCAGTTAAATAAACACGTTCAACCTCTTTAACTTTTGCCTTGTAGTTTGCAAATGGGTTCTTCTCAAGCCAATCATTAGCCAAACAAATTTTTATAATTTTACTGAAGTTCTTGATGTATTTAACAGCCGTATTATTAGAGCAGCTTCTAACGCTTCTTAAATAGAATTCGTAATCGGTAATGAAAGCATGGTTTATTTTAGAAATCTCAATATCTGAGACATTGTATTTCCATTCCAAGAATTCAATTGTATGCTTTAGAGAAGTGGTATAACGTTCTAACGTTCCGTGAGCATATTCTTTTCCCACTAATTCTTTTATCTTATTGTTGTGGTCTTGGAATATAGGAACGAGCATTCGCTGCTTTTCATCAGAGCCAAAAAGCAATTCTTTAAAGTTCTCAATACTCAATTCCTGATTCTTATGAATTAACTCCATTTGAATATCAAATACTTTAGACTTAAGTAAATCAAGATAACTATTGATTGAACGAGCTTCCTCTGTAGTACCTTTCATTTTACATGCTTCAGATAACCATCTACTCGGTTCTATAAACTTTTTGGTACTAAATTCAGTTCTGATTCCGTTTACGGTAAGACGGACATAAATTGGAAATTGCCCCTTGGCATTAACCTTGGTGGATTTTGCATAAAAATGCAGATTTACTTTCGCTTTCATTTTACTGACTGATTAATTATTTATCAATTTAAATTCCTAATCCAAGTCAAACAAGATGTTTACTGAATGAACAAGCTTTAACTTTACAATCGTAAGCCCAATGTTTGCAAGGGTTAAGGGGTTTTAGCGAGACCCTAGATTTCTAGTTTTTTCTAGGGTCTCGATTTAGTCCCTTTAGCGATAAGATTCGATGAATAATTTGGTAAATTGACAAAAGCAAAAAACCCTGTAAATCATAAGATTTACAGGGTTTTGACACCATTTAGGATTTTTTTAAGCGGAGAAAGAGGGATTCGAACCCCCGGACCTGTTACAGTCAACAGTTTTCAA
>CAZULO010000011.1:0-32220 GCA_964621245.1 uncultured Flavobacterium sp. | reverse complement strand
TTAACAACTGTTAAAATCTATAAACATCTTTTTAATGTACAAAACTAAGTTTCGTGAAATTGTTAATAACCTTTTAAAAACTACTCATAAAAAAACAATAACCTCACCAAACTTTATTAGGATTTTAAGTTTGGGTTTTGGATTACAATTTTTATGCAGACATCCAAAAAAAACTTCTTATTTTCTATCTTTAGTTATTAACAAGTTATGTTAATTTAAAATTAACTGATTATCAAGTGTTTGTGTTAGGATGTTAACATCTATTTTTTGTGTTACTTTTAATAGTCTATTACAAATGTTCTTCTGCAAACAATAAATACAAATTTACTTCTAAAAACAGCGGATATTGATTATTTTTGTCAAACAATAATAACCACACAACACACACTTATGACAATCTCAATTGGTAACGACCATGCAGGTCCAGACTACAAAAGCGCTATTGTTGACTATTTAAAAAATAAAGGTCACGAAGTTATTAACCATGGAACCGACACTTTTGAAAGTGTAGATTATCCGGATTTCGGTCATGCCGTGGCCTATGATGTGGAAAGTAAAAAAGCCCATTTCGGAATTGTTATTTGTGGTTCAGGAAATGGAATTGCCATGTCGGCCAACAAACACCAAGACATCCGTGCGGCTTTATGTTGGACTAAAGAAATTGCAGAATTAGCACGTCAACATAATGATGCCAATATGATTTCAATTCCAGCACGTTATACTTCTGTACAACAAGCGGTAGAAATGGTTGACACTTTTTTACATACTAAGTTTGAAGGTGGCAGACACGCCAATAGAGTGAATAAAATTGCTTGTAAATAATACAAAATCAAATTTCGCTCATTAGAATAAATGGGCGAAATTTAAATAACAGGCAATTGCAATTTTTTTCGAATGGAATAAATTCGAATGGCAGCCGTAACCAATACACAAATAATCATACTAATTTCGGTATTGATTTTAAAATATTTCATACCTAAATATAAAGCACCACCAAGTAAACAAGCTGAAGCATATAATTCTCCGGGTTTTAATAAATTTGGAACTTTATTACATAATACATCCGCCAATAATCCTCCAAAAGTAGCTGTAATCACTCCCATTATCAACGCATAACCTTCACTAATTCCTGCTTGAAGTGCAATTTGTAAGCCTACAATTGTAAAAAAGCCAATTCCAAAAGCATCTGTCCAAAAAAGTAGTTTTTTAATCACTTTAAAATTTAACTTAAAGAAAAAAGTAATAAGGGTTGCCACCAATACAATAATAATAGCAAAATTATCATTGATCCAACTTACTGGTCGAATGCCAATTAATAAATCGCGCGTAGTTCCGCCACCATAAGCCATAACAAAGGATAAAATTACCGCACCAAGTAAATCGAAACGTTTGGTTCTTGCTTTTAAAACACCTGTAACAGCAAAAACAAAAATTCCTAAATATGATAGTATTTGTAAAATATCCACGTTAATAAATGAAAAAATGATTAAATAAGTTTACAAAAATAGGAATTTAATATTGTATTTTTTAAAGTGAATATTATTAATTCAGTCAACACGATAACTAAATTTATATTAATTCAGTCAACACAATGACTAAATTTACATTTTTTAATATATTTGTACTATAAATTCTAAGGTAGAATAATCATGAATTATTACAAAAGAGCTGTATTAGAAGAATTTCAAGCTAAACTAAAACCTAATAAAGTACTTATTTTATTAGGAGCAAGACGAGTTGGAAAAACGCAATTAATTAAAAAATATTTAGAGTCAACAAACGAAAATGTTTTACAATTAAATGGAGAAGATATAAACGACGCACGACTGTTAGAAGAAAGAAGTGTTTCAAATTACACTAAATTATTGCAAAATGTTTCTATATTAGTCATTGATGAAGCACAAAATATAAAAGATATTGGTGTAATTTTAAAGTTAATTGTCGATACAATTGAAAGTATAAAAGTGATAGCCACAGGTTCATCTATGTTTGATTTGGCTAATAAATTGGGCGAACCCTTGGTGGGTAGAAAAAACACCTTGTATTTATTTCCTTTGTCGCAAATAGAGCTTTCAGAATTTGAAAACTATAAACAAACTACAGAAAATTTAGAGGAACGATTGCTTTTTGGTAGTTATCCGGAAGTAACACATTATGAATCTTGGAAGGAAAAACAAGACTATTTACGAGAAATTGTGAACGCTTATTTATTAAAAGACATATTAATTTTTGACGGAATTAAAAACGCAGATAAAATTTACGATTTATTACGATTAATTGCTTTTCAAGTAGGAAAAGAAGTGTCGTTACAAGAATTAGGTAACCAATTAAATTTATCTAAAAACACCGTTGAAAAATATTTAGATTTACTTTCAAAAGTATTTGTCATTTTTAAAATAGAAGGTTTTAGTAGAAATTTACGAAAAGAAATTACAAAATCCTCACGTTGGTATTTTTACGATAACGGAATTAGAAATGCCATAATCAATAATTTCAATACTTTGAATAACCGAACAGATATTGGCGATTTATGGGAAAATTATCTTGCATCTGAGCGCGTAAAAAAGCAACACTATCAAAAAATTAGTAAGCAAAATTATTTTTGGAGAACTTATGACCAACAAGAATTAGATTGGTTAGAAACGGAAGCAGAAACCATGGAAGGCTATGAATTTAAATGGAACGAAAACAGAAAATCAAAAATTCCAACCGCTTTTGCTAAAGCGTATCCAGAAGCCATTTTCACAGTGATTAACAAACAAAATTATTTAGATTTCATAACCTAAAGGATTATTATTATCGCAACAAAAAATAAATGCCCACTACGTTTACTATAAAAATAAACATGAAGCGCCACATAAAAAAAGCTTTGGAAATTTTATGATTAAAAACTAAAATCGCAAACAGTCCACCAAAAGCGCCTCCAATGGTAGCTATTGTAAAAAGTTCTTTTTCAGGGATTCTTCTTTTGTTTTTTATCGCTAATAATTTATCTATTCCGAAAAGGAGAAAACTGATCCCGTTAATAGATATAAGATAAAGTAAAAAGAGTTTCATTTTAATGTTCAAATATTCCGACAAAGATAGTATTTTAGCACTAGAATCATTTGATAGAAAAAATAAAAATCCTTGCGAACTTTGCGAAATCCTTTGCATCTTTGCGGTAAAATATAGCCTAAATGACCACCATTCAATTCATACAAAACCAAACCAACATTGCTGTAAAAAGCATTGAAAGCACACTTCAATTATTAAATGAAGATTGTACCATTCCGTTTATTTCTCGGTATCGAAAAGACCAAACTGGGAATTTAGATGAGGTTCAAATTGAGCAAATTGCCAAATTAAACAAACAATTTATCGAAATCGTTAAACGAAAAGAAAGCATTTTAAAATCGATAGAAGAACAAAATGCCCTTTCACCAGAATTGAAACAAAAAATTGAAGCTTCTTTCGATTTACAAGAATTGGAAGATTTTTATTTACCTTATAAAAAGAAGAAAAAAACCAAAGCCGACACCGCTCGTGAAAACGGATTAGAACCCTTGGCGAAAATTATCATGAGTCAGAAAAGTGATGATGTGGAATTTTTAGCTTCGAAATATTTAAATGAGAAAGTGGCGAATGAAGACGAAGCGTTACAAGGCGCTCGCGACATTATTGCCGAATGGATTAACGAAAATATCTTCATTAGAAAATCGTTACGAAGAACGTTTCAGCGTAAAGCGGAAATCACTACGAAAGTCGTAAAAACTAAAAAAGATGAGGAAGCGGCTCAGAAATTTAATCAATATTTCGATTGGTCGGAAAACGCAGCTAAAGCGCCATCGCACCGATTATTAGCCATGTTACGAGCTGAAGCTGAAGGTTTTATTAAGTTGAATGTAGGTTTGAATGATGACGATAAAGACGAAGCCATTCGTTTTATGGAAGACAATTTAATTAAAACAAATAACGATTGTGCGCCACAAATTGAAAAAGCAATAAAAGACAGTTATAAACGCTTATTAGAACCAGCCATTTCAAATGAAACGTTGCAAGAGGCCAAAACCAAAGCAGATATAAAAGCCATTGATGTTTTTGCAGAAAATTTACGTCAGTTATTGTTAGCGCCACCTTTGGGTGAAAAACGCATTTTAGCGATTGATCCAGGTTATAGAAGCGGTTGTAAATTGGTCTGTTTAGATGAAAAAGGCGATTTACTAAACAACGAAACCGTTTATCCACACGCGCCACAAAACGATAGTGCGATGGCCATGAAAAAAATTCGTTCGATGGTTAACGCATATAATATAGAAGCGATTTCTATTGGAAATGGAACAGCATCACGTGAAACCGAATTTTTTATTAAGAAAATTGCTTTCGATAAACCCGTTCAAGTATTTGTGGTTTCTGAAGCTGGAGCTTCTGTGTATTCTGCTAGTAAAATTGCGCGTGACGAATTTCCAAATTATGATGTAACGGTTCGTGGTTCGGTTTCAATTGGAAGAAGATTGTCAGATCCGTTAGCAGAATTGGTAAAAATCGATCCAAAATCCATCGGGGTCGGACAATACCAACACGATGTCGATCAAAATAAATTAAAAGAAGAACTAGATAATGTGGTGATGAGTTGTGTGAACTCAGTCGGAATTAACGTCAACACAGCTAGTAAATCATTATTGAGTTATGTATCCGGAATTGGTGAAAAAATGGCCGAAAACATTGTCGCTTTCCGTTCCGAAAATGGTCCGTTTGAAGATAGAAAACAACTAAAAAAAGTGCCACGTTTAGGTGAAAAAGCGTACCAACAAGCCGCAGCTTTTATTCGAATCAAAGATGGAAAAAATCCGTTAGATAATTCAGCAGTTCATCCGGAAGCGTATGCTATCGTAGAAAAAATGGCGAAAGATTTAGGCATCAAAACCCATGAGTTAATCGCAAATAAAGAAAAAATTTCTCTGATTTCTCCAGAAAAATATATTACTTCAGAAATCGGAATTCTAACTTTAAAAGACATACTTAAAGAATTAGAAAAACCAGGATTAGACCCAAGAAAAGCAGCAAAAGTTTTTGAATTCGATCCGAATGTTAGAACGATTAAAGATTTAAAAACTGGCATGATTTTACCTGGAATTGTGAATAACATTACTGCTTTTGGTTGTTTTGTAGATATCGGAACCAAAGAAAGTGGTTTGGTGCACATTTCACAACTAAAAGCTGGTTTCGTTTCTGATGTCAACGAAGTCGTAAAACTCCACCAACACGTTCAAGTAAAAGTTGTTGAGGTGGACGAAGCTCGAAAAAGAATTCAGTTGACAATGATTTTATAAGTTCTATTTGAATTACTTTTTACCATTTATTTATTTAACCCAGAATTTCTTTTTGATCTTCTGGGTTTTTTGTTTTTAAATTGTTTCCCCTATTTTTTAAAAGTTTGTTTTAAAGATTAATAATCAATCAATTAATTTGTTAATTATCTTGTAATTATTTAAAAACAACATTATTTATCTTTTAATAAGATATAAATAAGATATAATATCTTTTTTATTTTATAATAACAATACAAAATATCTTTATTTGTATATATTTGCAAAAAAAAATACAAATGTTTACGATTCAAATTGCTACGAAAGATCATTTTGATTGGGCTGCAAAAATTTGTGAAGAAATGGAATCCTCGGCAAAGATAAGAGGCACTGGAATTGCACAACGCTCTCCTGAATACATACGGCAAAAAATGGAAGAAGGAAAAGCAATTATCGCTTTAACAAAAGAAATGGAATGGGCTGGATTTTGTTATATCGAAACGTGGCAAAAAGAGGAATATGTGGCCAATTCGGGGTTAATAATAAATCCAAAATTTCGTCAAGTGGGTTTAGCAAAAAAAATAAAAGCGAAAATATTCAACTTATCTAAATCAAAGTATCCAAATTCAAAAATCTTCGGATTAACAACAGGTTTAGCTGTGATGAAAATAAATTCAGAATTAGGCTATCAACCGGTTACCTATTCTGAACTAACCCAAGAAGAACAATTTTGGAATGGGTGTAAAAGCTGTGTCAATTATGACATATTAAAAAGTAAAGACTTTAAAAATTGCCTTTGTACAGCCATGTTATATAGTAATAATAATAAAGAAAAAAACAATGCAAAAAGAGCAGATTGTATTAGCTTATAGTGGCGGTTTAGATACTACCTATTGTGCGGTGTATTTAAGTAAAATTAAAAATTATGAAGTACATGCGGTAACCATAAATACGGGAGCATTTTCAGAAACTGAAATTCAAGAATTAGAGAATAAAGCCAAAAAATTAGGCATAGCATCCTATACATGTATTGATGTTCGAGAAGCATATTACAACGAATGTATAAAATATTTGGTATTTGGAAACGTGTTAAAAAACGGCGTTTATCCTTTATCTGTTAGCGCCGAAAGAGTAATTCAAGCGCAAAGTGTGGCGAAATATGCACTTTCGTTAGGAATAAAAACGCTGGCTCACGGAAGTACTGGAGCCGGAAATGATCAAGTAAGATTTGACATGATTTTTAATCATATTATACCAAATGTTAGCATTATCACACCTATTAGAGACCATAAATTAAGCAGAGAAACAGAAATAGAATTTTTAAAATCTCACAGCGTAGAATTCAATTTTGTGAAAGCGAAATACAGTATCAACAAAGGAATTTGGGGCACTTCTGTCGGTGGAAAAGAGACATTAAATTCTCTAGAGAATCTACCAGAGGAAGCTTGGCCAACTCAAGTCACCGAAAAAGAAGCTAAAGAAGTTACGTTAGGTTTTAAAAACGGAGAATTGATTTCGGTGAACCACAAAACATTTGCGCATCCCGTTCAAGCCATTGAATATCTTCAACACTTAGCCCAACCTTTTGGAATCGGAAGACATATTCATGTGGGTGATACCATAATTGGGATTAAAGGAAGAGTTGGTTTTGAAGCCGCAGCACCCGAATTGATTATTAAAGCGCATTATTTATTAGAGAAACATACTTTAACAAAGTGGCAATTATTTTGGAAAGAACAATTATCAAGTTGGTACGGAAACTGGCTTCACGAAGGGCAAATGCTCGATCCGACTATGCGAGACATTGAAGCTTTTTTAAGCAACACTCAAAAAACAGTAACCGGAGAAGTTTACATCACATTATTTCCATACAGATATGTGTTAAACGGCATAAAAAGCAAGTACGATTTAATGTCGGACGCTTTCGGTTCTTACGGTGAAATGAATAATTCTTGGTCGGGAGAAGATGTAAAAGGATTTACTAAAATTTTTGGAAATCAAACGTCTATTTACCATCAGGTCAATCAAAACACAACACATGAACAAAATTAAAATAGGTATTATTGGCGGAGCCGGTTATACCGCTGGTGAGTTGTTGCGAATTTTGATCTATCATCCACTAGCCGAAATTGTTTTTGTACATAGTAAAAGCCAATCTGGTAAGAAAATTGATGAGGTGCATGACGATTTATTTGGCGATACGCATTTGAAGTTTACAGACCAATTTCAAAAACAGGTAGATCTTGTTTTTTTGTGTACGGTGCATGGTGTATCCAAAGAGTGGGTCAAACATTTCGAGAATTCAATTAAAATTATTGATTTAAGTCAGGATTTCAGATTGGTTTCAGAAGAAAATGCTTTTGTTTACGGTTTACCCGAATTAAATAGAGAAGTTATAAAAACGGCGCAACATATCGCTAATCCTGGATGTTTTGCTACAGCTATTCAATTGGCTTTATTGCCTTTGGCAGAAAAAAATCTGTTGCAAAATGAGATTCATATTTCATGTACAACAGGTGCTACAGGAGCGGGTCAATCGTTGCAAGAAACTTCGCATTTTAGTTGGAGACAAAATAATGTATCGGTTTACAAAGCGTTCACACATCAACATTTATCTGAAATTAAGCAGAGTATTGGTATCGTTCAACCTAATTTTCATCAAAATATTAACATGATTCCACAACGTGGGCCGTTCACTAGGGGAATTATAGCAAGTTTATATTTCACTTGTGAAAATGATTTAGAAGAGATTCAAAATATATTCGAAAAGAAGTACGAAAAGCATCCTTTTGTTTTTGTTTCTAAAAAGAACATTCATTTGAAACAAGTAATTAACACCAATAAATGTCTGCTGTATTTAGAAAAACAAGACGATAAATTATTGATTGTTAGTATCATAGATAATTTACTAAAAGGAGCTTCTGGACAAGCGGTTCAAAATATGAATTTGCTTTTTGGTTTAGAAGAAACCATGGGCTTACAACTTAAACCAAGTGCGTTTTAATATGGAAAATATAGTTAAAGAAAAAACGAACCTTTTTGAGGTATATTCCATTTTTCCAATTGAAATTCAAAAAGCTTTAGGATCAAAATTATGGGATAAAAACGGGATAGAATACCTTGATTTATACGGTGGTCATGCAGTCATCTCCATCGGACACAGCCATCCAGAATATGTGAATGCCATTACGAATCAGTTACAAAATATTGGTTTTTATTCGAATGCTATCGAAATCAAATTACAAAGTCAACTTGCCCAAAAATTAACAACACTTTCCGGATATGATGCCTACAATTTATTTTTATGTAATTCTGGAGCTGAAGCGAACGAAAACGCCTTCAAATTAGCTTCGTTTCAAAACGGAAGAAAAAAAATAATCGCCTTTCAACAGGCTTTTCACGGCAGAACTTCGTTGGCAGTTGCAGCTACGGCTAATTCTAAAATTAGTGCACCAATTAATGAAAATCAAAATATTATTTTCCTACCATTAAATGATATTGAAGCCTTTGAAAAGGTATTTAACGAAGAAATATGTTGTGTGATTATTGAAGGCATTCAAGGCGTAGGTGGTGTGAACATTCCTAATATACCTTTTTTGCAACATCTAGAAAAAAGATGCCAAGAAAACAATAGCCTATTAATTTTAGATGAGGTGCAATCCGGTTACGGCAGAACAGGGAAATTTTTCGCACACCAATACGCCAAGATTAAACCCGACATTATTACCATCGCTAAAGGAATGGGAAATGGTTTTCCAGTTGGAGGATTGTTAATAAGTCCGACAATTGAAGCTCAAAAAGAAAGTTTAGGGACCACTTTTGGAGGAAATTATTTGGCTTGTGCAGCAGCAATTGCTGTACTAGATATCATGGAAAAAGAACAATTAATGGATAATGCGTTATTCTTAGGCAATTATCTAAAAGATGCTTTACGAAATTCTCCGAAGATAAAAGAGGTGAGAGGTTTAGGACTAATGATTGGAATAGAGTTTTACGAACCTTGTGCGGAAATTCGAAACATCTTATTATCGGATTACAAAATATTTACAGGCGCTTCAAGTCAAAAAAATACGCTGAGAATTTTACCTTCTTTAGCTGTAACTAGTAACGAAATCGATCAATTTATTAAAGCATTAAAAAATATTATATCATAAAATGAAACACTTTATATCTGTAAAAGATGTGGAAAACCCCAAAGCATTAGTACAAGAGGTGATCTATTTAAAAAACAATGAAAAATTTTCATCTATAGGAAAAAATAAAACTATTGGATTAATTTTTTTTAACTCGAGTTTGCGTACACGAATGAGCACCCAAAAAGCCGCTCAGAATTTAGGTATGGAAGTGATGACAATTAATGTGACTACCGACAGTTGGAAATTAGAATTTCAAGACGGTTCAGTAATGAATGGCGATTCGGTGGAACATATTAAAGAAGCTGCTGCTGTAATGGGTGTGTATTGCGATATTTTAGCCATTCGTAGTTTTCCATTACTTACAAACAAGGAAGAAGATTATGCTGAAAATATTTTAAATCAGTTTGTTAAATACAGCAAAGTTCCTATTGTTAGCTTAGAATCAGCCACTTTACATCCGTTGCAAAGTTTAGCCGATATGGTAACCATTCAAGAACATCAAAACCAAAACAAACCAAAAATCGTGCTGACTTGGGCGCCTCACATAAAACCGATTCCTCAAGTTGTGGCGAATTCATTTGCAGAATGGGCATTGGCTTCCGATTACGATTTAACCATAACGCATCCAAAAGGATATGAACTGAGCGAAGCATTTACAAAAGGCGCAACCATAGAATACGACCAACAAAAAGCGCTTTCAAACGCCGATTTTGTCTACGTAAAAAACTGGTCATCCTACACAGATTATGGAAAAGTACTAGAGGTTAAAGAAGACTGGCAACTCACTCAAGAGAAATTAAAAGTAACGCATCAAGCAAAAATTATGCATTGCTTGCCGGTAAGAAGAAATTTAGAATTATCTGATGAAGTCATCGATGGTGAAAACGCTTTGATTCTGGCTCAAGCCGAAAATAGAGTGTATGCGACTCAAACGGTTTTGAAAAAAATAATAGAAACTAATTTCTAATCATGGAAAGCTTACAAATCATAAAAATTGGTGGAAATGTTATTGATGATGCTGGTTTATTAGACCAGTTTTTATATGATTTTACGCAAATAAAAGCGCCTAAAATTTTAATTCATGGCGGGGGAAAAATCGCTACAGAATTAGCTCAAAAACTAAACATAGCACAAACCATGATAGAAGGTAGAAGGGTTACAGATGCCGAAACACTAAAAATCACCACGATGGTTTATGCAGGTTGGATCAATAAAAATATCGTATCTAAACTACAAGCTAAAGACTGTAATGCTATTGGTTTAAGCGGCGCCGATGCGAATGTGATCTCCGGTGAAAAAAGAAACCATCCAACTATTGATTTTGGTTTTGTGGGTGATAGGGTTACCATTAATACCAAGCAAATTGAAAGTTTTATACAACAAGGACTAACACCTGTTTTTTGTCCGATTATTCACGATTCTGAAGGAACCATATTGAATACAAATGCTGATACCATTGCCACTCAAATTGCTATTTCTCTAGCCAAAATTTATCAAGTAAATCTTAGTTTTTGCTTTGAGAAAAAAGGCGTGTTACGTAATCCAACTGATGACGAATCTTACATTCCTGTAATACATCAATCGGAATATGAACACTTAAAAGCGAGCAAAATTATTTCTAACGGAATGATTCCAAAACTCGACAATGCATTCGAAGCCATTCACAAAGGAGTAAATAAAGTGTTCCTCTATCATGCCAATCAAGTCGCCACATTGGAAACAAATTTCATTGGCACTCAAGTACAATCTTAAACCTATGGAACAACTTAAAAACGAAGTTATTGCTTTATTGCAACAATTAATTGCTATTTCTTCTTTTAGTAAAGAGGAAGATAAAACAGCAGATTTAATCGAACAGTTTTTCAAAAAAAAAGAAATAAAAACCAACCGAATGTTGCATAACGTTTGGGTAAAAAATAAATTTTTTGATGCGAGTAAACCCACTATTTTACTAAATTCTCATCACGATACCGTAAAACCAAATAAACAATATACACGTGATCCTTTCCGTCCAGATATTGAAGACGGTATTTTATATGGTTTAGGAAGTAACGATGCTGGCGGACCACTGATTTCATTAGCCGCTTGTTTTTTGCATTTTTACGATCATCCGAATTTGAACTTTAATTTAATTTATGCAGCAACGGCGGAAGAGGAGATTTCAGGAAATAATGGTGTAGAAATTCTTTTACCAGAATTAGGTGAAATTTATTTCGGAATTGTAGGCGAACCCACAAAAATGGATTTAGCTATCGCCGAAAAAGGCTTGTTTGTTATTGATTGTATCGCACATGGAAAATCGGGACACGCCGCAAGAGATGAAGGAGAAAATGCCATTTATAAAGCAATAAAAGATATCGAATGGTTTAAAAATTTTGTATTTCCAATAGAATCCGAACTGTTAGGAAAAGTAAAAATGACGGTAAGTATTATTAATGCCGGTAGTCAACATAATGTAGTTCCAGGAACGTGTCAGTTTACAGTAGATATTAGAACGACTGATAAATATACCAATCAAGATGTTTTGGACATTATTAAAGCACATGTTTCCTGTGAAGTGATTCCGCGTTCTACTCGTTTGAATCCTTCTTATGTGGCTGTAAATCATCCTTTAGTTCAAGCTGGAATTCAAATTGGAAGAAAAACATATGCTTCACCAACCACTTCTGATCAAGCTTTAATGCCTTTCACAACTTGTAAAATTGGTCCAGGTGATTCCGCAAGATCTCATATGGCAGATGAATTTATTCACCTCCATGAAATTAAAGAAGGCATCGATTTATACATTCAATTATTACACACTTTTAACGAAAAATTCCATGAAACTTTGGCAAAATAATACCGAAAAAACAAATGCAGCTATTCAAAAAATGGTCGAAAATTTTACTATAGGGGAAGATAAAATTTGGGATTTATATCTAGCAGAATTTGATGTGAAAGGATCCATAGCACATACTAAAATGTTGCAAGAAATTGGTTTGATTAGCGAGAAAGATTTAGTAACCATTCACGAAGGATTAATTGATATTTTACTTCAAATTCAAAAGGGAGAATTTCAAATTGAAGAAGGTGTGGAAGATGTACACTCTCAAATAGAAATTAATTTAACTGCTAAATTAGGGGAATTAGGTAAAAAAATACATGCCGGCCGCTCTCGTAACGATCAATCTTTGTTAGACATTAAGTTGTTTATTAAATCAGAATGTATAAGTATTGTTGAAAAAATACAACCTGTTTTTGAAAAATTATTGGTTTTAAGCGAAAAACACAAAACTGATTTATTGCCAGGTTATACACATTTTCAAATTGCGATGCCATCTTCTTTCGGACTTTGGTTTGGTGCTTATGCGGAAAGTTTAAGTGACGATTTAGAATTAGTACTCGCCGCATATCATGTGGCTGATAAAAACCCTCTAGGTTCGGGAGCAGGTTATGGTTCTTCATTTCCTTTGAACAGAGAATTAACCACACAACTTCTTGGTTTTAAAACCATGAATTATAACGTGGTTTACGCACAAATGACAAGAGGAAAAACAGAAAAAATTACGGCAATGGCTTTAGCTGGAATAGCTAGTACATTAAATAAATTTGCTTCTGATGTGTGTTTGTATATGAATCAAAATTTCGGATTTATTAGTTTTCCGAACGAATTTACAACAGGAAGCAGCATCATGCCACACAAAAAAAACCCTGATATATTCGAGTTAATCCGAGCCAAATGCAACAGAATTCAAGCACTTCCAAACGAATTGACCATTCTGACCAATAATCTACCTTCCGGCTATCACAGAGACATGCAGTTGACAAAAGAATGTTTATTCCCAGCCTTACTTAGTTTAAAAAATTGTTTAGATATGTTACTTGTGCTACTTGAAAACATAAGTATAAAAAAAGATATTTTACAAGATGAAAAATACGTAAATCTATTTACTGTTGAAGAAGTAAATAAATTAGTTTTACAAGGTGTTCCTTTCAGAGACGCGTATAATGAAATTTCTCAAAAAGTCAAAAACAATACTTTTGATACAAATGGTATGGTGCTAAATCACACACATGAAGGAAGTTTGGGTAATTTATGTAATGATAAAATTGCGGAATTATTTAACGAAAAAGTTAAGTGTTTTAAATAGTACAATTATTCTTTAGACAGCATATAACTGGTTTCGTTTTTTATCATACTCATCACAATATTACTGTGGTATTGCCCAATATTTGGAATATTAGCCAGTTTGTTGATAATAAAGTCGTTATACGATTCAATATCTTTGGTGGCGATTTTTAACATATAATCATAAACGCCAGATAAACTGGTAATTTCCATAATTTCAGGAATGTCAATGATGATTTTTTCAAAGGCCAATAAATGCTCTTTAGATTGCATTTTCAAGGTGATGTTACAATAAGCAAAAAGTTTGATGCCTACTTTATAAGGATCTAAAATAGCCGCCCTTTTTTTTATGACTCCCAAATCTTCCAGTTGTCTTATTCTTTCATAGGTTGGAGAATAAGACAAGCCTACTAACGCAGCTAAATCCTTAACAGAAATGGTACAATCTTTCTGTAAAACAGTAAGTATTTTGGCGTCAATTTTATCCATAGATATGATAAGGTTTAAAATAGAAAAAAGAGTAATAAATTACTCTTTTGTTTCTTCTTCTTTTTTAGCAACTGGTGCTTCGTCTTCTCCTTTAGCTGCTTTTTTAAATTCTTTAATTCCACCGCCAAGTCCTTTCATTAATTCTGGAATTTTTTTACCTCCGAAAAGTAATAAAGCAACTATTAAAATTGGCCATAATTCAGATATTCCGAATGAGCCTAAAATTATATATAAAGAATTCATTTTTTTATATTTTATAAATTACTCTACAAAGGTACATAAAAAATCAAAAAACAAATAAATTTATTCTTTTTTATTGGTATAATAACATATTGGGACAAGGCCTAATTATATTATATTTGTATAAAATTAAGGAAGTATGTCTCAAAAAAGACTCAAATTTCAAGCACTTAAGCAAAAATTAGTAAGCAAACGACGTTTTATTATTTATAATGAAGACACGTTAGCCGAATCGTTTTCTTTAAAACTAACCTTAATGAATGTGTTTGTAGTAGCTACTTTAGGGGCGATTTTGATTATTTTTGTCACTACTTTTATTATTGCTTTCACCCCTTTACGGGAATATATTCCAGGATACGCTTCCACAGAACTTAAAAAACAAGCCACCCTATTAACTTTAAAATCAGATTCTTTATTACAAGTAGCTAAAGAAAATAATGCCTACATCAATTCGGTAAAAGCGGTTTTAAATGGCGATTTAGAATATGCGAAACTAAATAAAGATTCTATTAAGCTAACAGAAAATCTAGCGGAAGAAATTAATATTTCTATTTCCGAAAAAGAAAAAGAAGTAAGAAAAGAAGTAGCGAATGACGACAAATACAATGTTTTTGAAAAAGCAGCAGCTAAGGTTTCTTATGTATTATTTGCACCTGTTTCTGGGAAAATCACCAAAAATTATAACGTCGCAACTAAAAACTTAGGTGTTAATATTGCCGTAGCAAAAGGAACTTCAGTTAAGTCAATTGCTCCAGGAACTATAATTTTTTCAGAATGGACACCTTCTAGTGGATTTGTAGTTATAATTCGGCATCAAGATGAAATTTTATCGGTGTATAAAAACCTGTCTTCCATTACAAAATCAGCTGGAAATACAGTAAAATCTAGTGAAGTCATTGCTATTTCAGGTGATAATGCCTCGCAAAATAATATCCATTTTCAATTATGGAAAAACGGAATTCCTATCAATCCTACCCAATTCATCAATTTCAATTAACATGTCAATAAAAGCCTTCGCCGCCAAAATTCTTGCTAAAAAAGTGCATACACAAACCCAGAAATGGGCCAATAATCCATTGGAAACGCAGCAAAAAGTGTTCGCAGATTTAATCCGTCAAGCGGAACATACACAGTTTGGAAAAGACCATTATTTTTCAACTATCAAATCATTTGAAGATTTTGCCAAACAAGTTCCTGTTCGAGATTATGAACAACTGAAAACTTATGTGGATAAAGTTGTTGCTGGAGAATCAGATATTTTATGGAAAGGTAAACCTTTATATTTTGCTAAAACTTCCGGAACTACTTCTGGTGCGAAATATATTCCTTTGACAAAAGAGTCGATGCCGTTTCACATTAAAGCTGCCAAAAACGCGATTTTAAGTTACATTCACGAAACCGGAAAAGCTGATTTTGTCGACGGAAAAATGATTTTCTTACAAGGAAGTCCAGAAATGGAAGAAAAAAACGGAATCAAATTAGGACGACTTTCCGGAATTGTAGCGCATTATGTTCCCAAATATTTACAAAAAAACCGCTTACCAAGTTGGGAAACCAATTGCATTGCCGATTGGGAAACTAAAGTCGATGCGATTGTAGAAGAAACGTTTCATCAGAATATGACGGTGATTTCTGGCATTCCAAGTTGGGTGCAAATGTATTTCGAAAAGTTAAAAACGAAAGCGAATAAACCTGTTGGCGACTTGTTTAAAAATTTCAATTTATTCATTTATGGTGGTGTGAATTACGAACCCTATCGCGCCAAATTTGAACAATTAATAGGAAGAAAAGTCGATTCGATTGAATTGTTTCCTGCTTCCGAAGGCTTTTTCGCCTATCAAGATTCTCAGAAAGAAAAAGGCATGTTGTTATTGTTAAATTCAGGTATTTTCTACGAGTTTATAAAAGCAGATGAATTTTTCACGGAAAAACCTAAAAGACTAACAATTAACGAGGTAGAAATCGGCGTAAATTATGTTTTGATTATTTCTACCAACGCCGGACTTTGGGCATACAATATCGGCGATACAATTGCGTTTACTTCTACAAAACCGTATCGAATTATCGTTACCGGAAGAATCAAACATTATATTTCCGCTTTTGGTGAACATGTGATTGGTAAAGAAGTGGAAACCGCTTTGCAAACCGCTATTTCAGGAACAAATATTAGTGTTAACGAGTTTACAGTTGCGCCACAAATTACTCCGAAAAACGGTTTGCCTTATCACGAATGGTTGATAGAATTTGGATCAGAACCAGAAGATTTGGAAGTTTTCGCACAGAAAATTGATGCAGAAATGCGCCAACAAAACGTGTATTATGACGATTTGATCAAAGGAAATGTGTTACGAACAATTGTGATTACGAAAGTCGCTAAAAACGGTTTTCAAGACTATATGAAATCGATTGGAAAATTAGGCGGACAAAACAAATTACCAAGATTGAGTAACGATAGAAAAATTGCGGAATTTTTTGAAGTGTAAAACAATCAATCTGTCATCCTGAATTTATTTTAGGATCTAATTAAAAGGAGAAGCTGAAACGAGTTCAGCTTGACAAGTTTTCTAATACTTAATCTTTAATGAAGAAGTTTATTTTATTATTACTATTTACCATTTCTGCATCAGCCCAAATTAAAGGTGTGGTTAGAGACAGTATTACAAAAGAACCTATTGCTTATGTAAATATTTTTACGGAAGAAAAAGGAGTTTTTAATACCGAAGCAAATGGGATTTTTAACATAAACAAAAAGTTAGATACAAAAATAACCTTTCAAATGCTGGGTTATAAATCAAAAACTATCCTAGCTAAAAATGATTTAGAGGTTTTATTACAACCAAATATTACAGAAATTCAAGAGGTTTTAATAGAAAGCAGAAAGAACAAACTACTTAAAGAAATAGATTTATACGAATCAAATGGTTTTAGATTCCATAATGGAAATCATGGTTGTGCTATTCTTTTAAAAAATGATGCAACGAATACTGCTTGTAAATTTATTAATAAAATAAAATTTCATACCCAATCAGAAATTCATGGCGCTAAATTAAGATTCGTTATTTTGGGTTGTGGTGAATCTAATAATCCAATTGATTCTGAAGTTTTTCACGATACAATTATCTCAGTAAAAAAAGGAAATAATGGTAATGAAATTGATTTGTCGAATTTAAACATTTCAATTCCAGAAAATGGGATTTTTATTTGTTTCGAAAATTTATATATTGAAGAGAATAAGTATGAACATGAAAGAACAGCTAAAATGCCTAATGGAGAAAAAAAGACATACAAAATTATGTCATATGAACCTGAAATTTCATTAGTCCCTTCAACTGAATTATTGGTTTATTATAGAAGATTTGATAAATGGGAAGCAGCTCAAAAAATCATGCTTGAAAACCCTAAAAGTTATGAGAATTTGTTAATGAAAAAATATCATAATAAATACTTAACACCATCCATTAAAATCACACTCACCAACTAAAAAATAAATTTATTACCTTTGTTGGTTATAAAATAGAAATTAATGAAATGAGCCCACAACAGATTCTGATGATTGATGAGGTAGAAATAGGCGAATTCATTTATACCAAAGAGAAAATATAAAAGACATAAATGAAAGACATTAAAAACATTTCGCGCTCAAGAGCGCAAGAATCGTCGGCAGCTATCGAACGATTGTACATTACCATGCGTCACTTATTTAACCGTGGTTTTTATAAACCCATGGGAGTTTCAGGAGAAACCTTACGTGAAGCTTTATTATCCCTTCGACCAGAAATTTATGGTTCTATAGCCGAAGAAAAAGTGGAATTAAATGGTTTATTATACGTAATTGAGCGTTTACCAGTAGGTATCGAGCAATGTCGTTATATCAATTTAACCTCAGATGAAGGCTACGCGAATTCGCACTTCAAAGCAATCGTACCACCAAAAAGAAGAAGAAACTGTTATCGTATTGATGACGAACAAATGAATATCGAAATCACACGTGGTCGTTCAGATATCTATGATGTTTTAACGCATTTAACGTTTATTTTCATCGAATCACATAAAATTAAAAATAGAGTTTTAATTGATGATGAAGGCTCGGTATCTCGCGATTGGCAAAAACTAGAACAATTCGCATTGCAAGCCAAAAAATTAACAGCTGTAGAAAGAGAAATTGCCATGTCGCATGCTTCTAATGTGTTAGGAAGATCTTTTGCAGAAGTTCAAGATATTTATGAAGGTTTCGCCACAACAGAATCACCCGAGCGTTTTTTACAAATTGTATATTGGTTAGGGAAAATTGCCATAGAAGAAATCGTAGACAATAATAAACGTACGATTACATTTAGTCCGATTTTAAGAGAACGTCTTGGACATCATATTTACGGTGAAATTTGGGCGAACAATATCAAAGAAACGTTAAGTAAAAATGATTTATTAGAAAGACCGATCCATATCATTAGTGCCAATATGCACAGTGTTATGAATTCTATTTTTGCACCAGCAGTTTTAGCCGCTAAGTATAAAGGGAAAGAAGAATACCAAATTTATGAAGATTTAAGTTCGTCTTCGCATAAAGATTTACGTAAAAAAGTAGAAGATGTAGCCTTACAACACGGTATGATTTCCTTACCAGATACATCTGGAACCAATATTGACGTACAAATTTTTGATACCGCAAAGTTAGATTGGAAAAAAACAGCATTTCCATCAGCAAAAACAACAGATCAACCAGTTTTAATTGTAATGGATTATGCGTTTGGAGAACAAGCTTATGAAACTATTGACGAGTTATTAAAACCTTATAAAGTTGGAAAAACGAAAACCTTATTAAATGTAGAATCGGTTTCTATTATGGGTAAAGCTGGAATTTTAGAAGGTGGAAAAGGAGATATTATGATTCCAAATGCCCACGTAAATGAAGGAACGGCAGATAATTACACTTTTGAAAACGAATTAACCAAAGAAATGTTGGAAGGCAATGGTATTCCGGTTTTTGCAGGACCGATGATTACGGTTTTAGGAACGTCTTTACAAAACAGGGATTTACTGAAATTTTTCCACGAATCAACTTGGGAGGCAATTGGTTTAGAAATGGAAGGTTCATATTACCAAAAAGCAATTCAATCCGCTTCAAGAATTAGAAAAAGTATCAATCCAAATGTGAAAGTTCGTTATGCGTATTACGCTTCGGATAATCCATTAGAAACAGGAAGTACTTTAGCTTCTGGAGGTTTAGGAACTACAGGTGTAAAACCAACGTATCTGATTACTATAAAAATATTGGAACAAATTTTTAAAACAAAATAATTGTATGAGTTCAAATTCTCAAGAACAAGAAATCGATTTAAGCCAAATTGGAAAAAGTATTACTAATTTATTTCAGCACGTTTTAAACAAAGCGTTTGACTTTTTATTTTTTATTAAAAGTCAGATTGTTATTATTTCAATTTTAGTTGGACTGGGTTTAGGCGCAGCCTTTCTAACAGATGGAAAAATTTATAATCATGAAGTAACGGTTATACCTAATTTTGGAAGCAATGAATATTTGTATAAGAAAATTGAACAAATCGATACAAAACTTAGAGAAAAAGACGCTCCGTTTTTTAAAGAATTAGGAGTTAAAAATTTTGAAAAAATTACCAGTATAAAAATTGAAGCTTTTCCTGCAATTTATAGTTTCGTGAATAATAAAGATCAAGAAAACAATTTCGAGTTAATTAAATTAATGGCCGAAGATGGAAACATTGATAAAATTATGAAAGATGAACTGACTAGTAAAAATTATTATCATCATAAAATTGAAATTACTTCAAATGAAATGTTAGATAAAGACGCTTTTATTACGCCACTTCTTAACTATCTTAACAAAAATTCCTATTTTGAAACACAACAAAAGGCAAATCAAAAAAATTTAAAAGATAAAATTACAATTAACGATACTTTAATTCTTCAAATTGATAAACTAATTAACGTACTTTCAAACTCAAATTCTTCTGGAACCATTTCTATTTCTGAAAAAAACAGCATTCCAGAATTAATCGAAAAGAAAGATAAATTAATTGGAGAGAAACAATATTTATTAACAAATGAACACATTTACGATAAAATTATAAAAGAAGAAAGTACCATTATTAACATTAGAAATTACAAACCCTTGCTTTTAAATAGTAAAGTTTTATTTCCTATCATCTTAGTATTTTTATATGTATTAGGATACGGATTTTCTAAAATTTATAAAAAACAAAAACAACGTATTCAAGCCTCATGAAAAATATATTAGTAACTGGCGGAGCAGGTTTTATTGGAGCTAATTTTGTGCCTTATTTCATAGAAAATAACCCTGATTATCATCTTGTAAATTTAGATGCTTTAACCTATGCCGGAAATTTAGAAAACGTGTCAGAAGTAGCCAATCATGAACGTTATACTTTTGTGCAAGGTGATATTGTGGATGGCGAATTTATTAGAAATTTATTCGATAAATACCAATTTCATGATGTGATTCATTTTGCTGCTGAAAGTCATGTTGACAATTCTATTTCTGGTCCGGAAGCCTTTATCAAAACCAATGTTTTAGGAACGTTTAATTTGTTAGATACCGCTAGAAAATTATGGATGTCGGCACCAAATCAATATAAACCAGGATTTGAAAAGGCCCGTTTTCATCACGTATCTACAGATGAGGTGTATGGAACTTTAGGAGAAACTGGTTTATTCGAAGAAACTACGCCTTATGCACCAAATAGTCCGTATTCTGCTTCAAAAGCAGGTTCGGATATGATTGTAAGAAGTTATTTTCATACCTATGGAATGAATGTAGTAACTACAAATTGTTCCAACAATTACGGACCGAAACAACATGATGAAAAGTTAATTCCAACCATAATTCGTAAAGCTATTTCTGGAGAAAATATTCCCATTTATGGCGATGGAAAAAACATACGCGATTGGTTGTATGTGTTAGATCACTGCAAAGGAATCGAATTGGCTTTTAAAACCGGAAAAGCAGGTGAAACGTATAATATTGGTGGAAGAAACGAACGTAACAATCTTCAAATCGTAGACAGCGTTTGTACTATCTTAGACGAATTAAAACCAAAAGCATCAGGAAGTTATAAAGATCAGATCACTTTTGTGAAAGACCGACCTGGACACGATTTACGTTACGCCATTGATGCGACTAAAATTGAAAACGAATTAGGCTGGAAAGCCGATGAAAATTTCGATACAGGAATTGTAAAAACCATTGAGTGGTATTTAACTAAGTTTCAAAGTTAAAAATAAAAGGTTCTAAACTTTTTACTTTTTACTTTTTACTTTTATCTTATAACAAATGAAAGGAATTATACTAGCCGGTGGCTCTGGAACCCGTTTGCATCCGTTAACATTAGCGGTCAGTAAACAATTGATGCCTATTTACGATAAACCCATGATTTATTATCCGTTATCGACTTTAATGTGGGCAGGAATAAACGAAATATTAATCATTTCAACACCTCACGATTTACCTTTGTTTCAAAATCTTTTAGGTGATGGAAGTAAATTAGGTTGTCGATTTGAATATGCCGTGCAAGAACATCCAAACGGATTAGCAGAAGCGTTTATTATTGGAGCAGATTTCGTTGGTAACGACAAAGTAGCTTTAGTTTTAGGAGATAACATTTTCTATGGAACCGGTTTAGCCGAATTATTACAAGCGAATAATAATCCAGATGGTGGAATTGTATATGCCTATCACGTGCACGATCCGGAACGTTATGGAGTGGTGGAATTTGATGCAAATGGTAAAGTACTTTCTATTGAAGAAAAACCAGCTCAACCTAAATCAAATTATGCGGTTCCAGGCATTTATTTTTACGATAATTCTGTGTTAGAAATTGCAGCAAATATTCAACCAAGTCATAGAGGCGAATTGGAAATTACAGATATTAACAAAGCCTATTTAGAACAAGGAAAATTAAAAGTGAGTATTTTAGATAGAGGAACAGCTTGGTTAGATACTGGAACATTTCAATCCCTTATGCAAGCCGGACAATTTGTACAAGTGATTGAAGAACGCCAAGGCTTAAAAATTGGAGCGATTGAAGAAGCTGCCTATAAAATGGGATTCATCAACGCCGACCAATTAAAAAAACTAGCAGAACCCTTATTAAAAAGTGGCTACGGAACACATTTGATGAGTATTATTTAATTCTCAATATGTCAATTAGCCAATACGACACTATTGGCACATTGAAAATTGACTAATTGATCATTGAACAGACAAATTGAAAACATGAAATTTACAGAAACCAAATTAAAAGGATGTTTTATCCTAGAACCAAATATAATAAAAGACGAACGCGGGTATTTCATGGAAAGTTTCAATGCGAAAACTTTTTCTGAAGGCGTTGGGCAACAAGTTACTTTTGTACAAGACAATCAGTCGTTTTCTACAAAAGGCGTGTTGCGTGGTTTGCATTATCAAACTGGTGAACATGCTCAAGCCAAATTAGTACGAGTTTTACACGGTGAAGTGTTAGATGTGGCAGTTGATTTACGACCAAATTCTCCAACTTTCGGACAATACGAAACGGTACTTTTAACCGCTGAAAATCAAACGCAATTTTTTGTTCCAAGAGGTTTTGCTCATGGATTTTTAGTGTTAAGTGACACCGCGACATTCTTTTACAAGTGCGATAATTTCTATAATAAAGAATCAGAAGGCGGTTTATTATTTAACGACACAACCGTAAATATCAACTGGAATTTTCCAACCGATCAATTAATTATTTCGGAAAAAGACACGATTTTACCCACTTTAGAAAATGCAAAGAAAGTATGGTAGTTTTAGTAACAGGAGCTAACGGACAATTAGGTCAAGCCACTCAGTCGATTGCAGGAAACTATCCTTCAATCGATTTTGTATTTTGTACTTCTTCCGAGTTAAATATCACAGATAAAAGCAACTGTGAGACGGTTTTCGAAAAATATAAACCTAATTTTTGTATCAATGCAGCGGCTTACACAGCAGTTGATAAAGCCGAATCAGAACCAGAAAAAGCCTTTGCTATAAATGTAACAGGTGCGCAAAATTTGGCTGAGGTTTGTAAAATATATGATACTGTTTTAATGCACGTATCAACAGATTTCGTTTTTGATGCCAAATTTGTAGATGGAATTGCTTATTACGATAGCCAACTGCGTTTACCATTGAAAAGTGAAAAAGGACTAACAGAAACCGATGTGCCTTTTCCAGCTGGAATTTACGGTTTAACTAAATTACAAGGCGAACAAGCTATTGAAAGTACTTGGGAAAAGCATTTTATTATTAGAACCTCTTGGGTGTATTCTCAATTTGCCAATAATTTTATGAAAACCATGTTACGATTGGCTTCGGAAAGAGACAGTTTATCAGTGGTTTCAGATCAAATTGGCACACCAACAAACGCAGTAGATTTAGCGGAAGTATTAGTAAAAATCATCCAATATTGTCAGACTGAGCCTGTCGAAGTCTTTGGAGTTTATAATTTCTCAAACGAAGGCCAATGTTCTTGGTACGATTTTGCCGCAGAAATATTCAAAGTAAATCACATTTCTATAAATTTACAACCTATTCCTTCAACCGCTTATCCAACTCCAGCTAAAAGACCAGCGTATAGTGTTTTGGATAAAAGTAAAATTAAAGAGGTTTTTGGTGTTGAAATTAAAAGTTGGGAAGAGAGTTTAAAATATGTCTAGAAAAAAAAATATTATTTGTGTAACACCTGTTTATAATGATTGGGATAGTTTTTCGATTTTAATTACTGAAATTGAAAAAGTAGCGCATCAGTTAACAAACTATACTTTTAATATTATTGTAGTTAATGATGGTTCATCAGAAAGCAACACTATTAAAACAAAAGTTTCTATACCTGTAACCACATTAAATCTTAAAATAAACATTGGACACCAAAGAGCCATTGCTGTTGGGTTGCAATATATTTATAACGAAATCGATAATTCTGATTTTGTTGTAGTTTTAGATTCTGATGGTGAAGATATTCCTAGTCATATCTCTTTATTAATAGCTAAAGCAGAAGAATTAGAATCTAAGAAAATAATTTTTGCCCAAAGAAAAAAAAGGCAAGAATCTGTTTTTTTTAAATCGGCTTATTATTTTTATAAGCATATCTTTCATTTTTTAACGGGTCAAAAAATAAACTTTGGTAATTTTAGTATCATTCCTGATGCTCTATTGGGTAAAGTGGTACATCAAAGTAATATTTGGAATCATTACTCAGGTGGAATAATTCAATCCAAAATACCCTATGATAAAATATTATTAGATAGAGGAAAACGATATGCGGGTGTTTCAAAAATGAATTTTAATAACTTAATATTGCATGGTTTAAGTTCTATTGCAGTATACTTTGACTACTTATCATTAAAAATTCTACGATATTCAATTTACGGAATCATACTTTGTTCGATTTCAGTTGGAATAGTTTTATTTAAAAAATATATAACTGATACAGCAATACCAGGTTGGGCTTCTAGCTTAATTTTAATTATTTCAAGTATAATTTTACAACTTTTTTCTGTGACTTTGATTGTGTTGCTAATGCAATTAAGTTCAAGAAAAAATATTGTCGCGCCTAATTCAAAAACATATAAAGAATTTATAGAAAATGAAGAAAATAGTAACAAAAATTAAAGAAAATAAGCTATTAACACTTATAATAGTTTTAGGAGTTATTTTAAGATTTTATAATTTAGATTTTCAAAGTGTTTGGTTGGATGAAATTCACACTTTAAACGAAGCGAATCCTAGTTTATCTTTTTCAGAGGTTTATAACTCCTTGTTAAACAGTGAACAAATGCCTCCTTTATATTTTTATTCTTTATATTATATCTTTAAAGTTTTTGGATATACTACATTTGTTGCTAGGTTTTTTTCTGCCATAATAGGTGTTTTTAGTGTTTACGGGATGTACCTGTTTGGAAAAGAATTAATAAACAAAAAAATTGGATTAATTTCAGCATTATTATTAGTTATAAATCCATTCCATCTTTATTATTCCCAAGAAGCAAGACCTTACATTCTTTTGTTTTTGTTCTCAATATTTTCATTCTATTACTTTGTAAAATTTTTAAAACAAACGAATTACAAATATTCAATTTATTATGGTGTATTTACCGGTTTAATGTTATTATCACATTTTTTTGGAATGTTTGTTTTGTTTTCACAACTTTTTATTTTTATGTTTTTTTTGATAATTAACGAAAAACAAAAAAGAAACAAATTCTTAATTTTATCTCTTATTTCTGGATTGATTATTTCAATATTATTTTTACCAGCAATAAAAGTGTTAATAAAAATTTCTGAAATAAAAGAGTTTTGGATTCCGGCTCCAACATTAGATGCTTACACATTAATTTTTAAGGAATTTTTTGGAAATTCCGAGATGGTTTTATGTTTGTTGGGAATATTTATATTCTTTTATTTCGTTAAATTAGCAAACGAAAAACAAATCTTAGTTAATACATATACTATTGTAAATAATAAAATTGTACTAAGCTTTGTTATATTATTACCATGGATATCGATTGTTTTATTAGTCCCCTTGATAAGATCTTATTTAACAGTTCCAATGATAATTTCTAGGTATTTTATTGTTGTATTACCAGCAATATTGATAATAGTTTCAATAGGAATATCACATTTTAAAAACAAAATAATTCAATTTTCTTTATTAGGACTTTTTATTGTTTTTTCAATTACAGATATTTTTATTATCAAAAAATATCATTTTGTAACCACAAAATCGCAGTTTCGTGAAGGAAGTCAGTTTATAAATGATAATAACAAAAGCAATAATGAAGTTGTTTCAAGTCTTGCATGGTATTTCCCTTTTTTTATTAAAAATAAAATTGTCGAGCATTCTTTGGAAACACATATTGATGAAATGATAAAGGATACCACTAAAATTAAACCTTTTTGGTATATAGATTCTCACGGTAGAAAGTATGAGCCACAACAAAAAACATTAGATTTTATTGAAAAACATTTTTATATTCAAAATAATTTCAACGGTCATGATGTTTGGGTAAAAGAGTTTAATTTAATTGGGAATAAACCGATGATAGATTTATCAAAGTTAAAAATTATTCCAGCAAATAAACCTAGTAGAATAGAATCAAATATTGAAGTATCATTAAAAAAAGATAATATTTTTACAGTAAGTGGTTGGGCTCTTGTTAAAAATATAGATTCAAGAAAAAATAAAATTGAATTATTTTTGATAGATAAGAATTCTAAAATAAATATAACACCAGAACAAGTAATCAGAAAAGACATTACTTCGTTTTTTAGTAAAGACAATGTAAATTATGATTTTGCAGGTTTTACTACAAAAATTGATTTGAATAAGATAACTGATGCGAATTATAAACTAGCAATTTACATTTCAAACAAAGAAAATAATTTTGAGGAAATAAAGTTAACCAATTTAGAGATTAAAAAATAAATGTTTAAAATAATTATATATATTTGCAAAATTAATTAATATTTAAGTTATGAAAAAAATTGGAATAATAGCATTTTTTGCTTTTTTGTCATTAATTTCTTGTAAAGAAGACAAGGAAACTAATAATACAACAAAAAAGGTTGTTAGTGATTTATTTGTTGTAAAATTAAATGTTCAGGGAAAAAAAGATGATACCTTCCATGTATATTACACTGAGGATAAATCATTAAATTTTGACGAAAAGAAAACGGTTTGGGCAGAATTTTCTAATGTATCAGGAAATAATTTAGAAGTTAAATATAAGTTACCTAAAGATGTTTTACCTAATCAATTAAGATTAGATTTTGGAATCAACAATCCTGATGGAGTTGTAATTGATAAAATAGATATTAGTTATCTAGGCAAAAAATTTGAGTTAAAAGGGAAAGAAATTTCAAATTATTTCAGACCAAACGAATTCTGTACTTCTTATGATAGTATTACAAATAAGTATAAACCTCTTAAAAAAGGTGATAATATTTCGTTATTCCCACTTGAAAAATTACCAACGGAATTAGAAAAATTATTTAAATAAAAAATAGGAACCAATTGGTTCCTATTTTTTATTTATAACCATTTTGATATAGCATTTCAACAAAGAAGTATAAAATTTGTAGTAATTAAATATTTTACTTTTATAGCCATACTTTTGTTTCACATTAAAAGCTTCTTTTAATGCTAAATATATTTGATTACTTACCCCTCCATTCTCCATATTGGCTGTTACTTTTGTAAAATAAGCTGGTCGAATAACTTCTTTACAACGAATATAAAAATCTAAATCGCCTACTATTTTATAGTCTAAACTGTATAAACCTACTTGGTTGAAAAGCTCTTTTTTATGAAATGAACCAACTTGTGCTACATTAATATCACTTATCACATTTTTCCAGTTGTATTTTTCACCAAAAACTTGTAAAATTTTTCCATCAGAATTTACCAAATTAACTTGAGAAGAAATATAATTACTTTCGGGATGTTTTTTTATTTCTTGAAAATAGACAGTTAAAGCAGCTGTAAAATACGTATCATCAGACCCTAAAAAGCTAATCCATTCTCCAGAACTCATTTTAATCCCTTTATTCCAAGCATCATAAATTCCATTATCTGGTTCAGATATATAATTATAATTAATGTTTTTTTCTTTAAATTTTAATTCAAATGATTTAATGATTTTTAGAGTAGAATCATTTGAATTCCCATCTATTATTAAATATTCAAAATCAGTAAAATCCTGATTTAACATTGATTTTATTGTTTTTGCAATGGTCTTTTCACTATTATAACTAGCAGTAATAATTGTAAAATATGGAGAATTATTCATTTAATATTTTTTTAATTACAAATTTTGATTCTATTTTAAAAATTATGGCCCAAAGCAACATGAAAAATAATAATTGTAAAAAAATTCCATTTAAGCCAAAACCATTTTTCAATATATAGATAGTTAGTGGTATTTTTATTAATGTGGTACTACCCATAATTAAAATTTGACTGTTTAGACGATTTATTCCATTAAAAAAGTTAGCATAAAAAGTAAAATAAACTCGAAACAAAACAATTAGCATCATAAAGATTAAGTACTCGTTTCTGATTAAATTATCTATTTGTTTACCAACCCAAAATGGAATTAAATAGTTTGAAAATAAAGTGAAAAAAAATAGTAAAATAAAAATCCAATAAAATGCTTTTTGAAAGGTTTGGAATATTTTTTTAAACCATTCAAAATCTTTTTCATGATACTTTTGTGAAAAAAAAGGCCAAAATGAAGCCAATCCGGAAATAATAACTAATAAAGGCAATTGATATAGTTTAGTTAAAATATCAAAAACCGAAATTTGTTTCGGACTGCAATAAGAGGCAATAAAATAGGGGTCAGAAAAAAAAATCACAACCATAAAAATTTGAATCAGCATAAACTTCAAACCATTATTCAAAATTTGAGAAGAAATACTTTTGTTTAACCTGCTAATGAGATTTAATTTATAGTTTTGCCTAAGAAAAAATATAACCAAATAAATACCATTTATTAAAATGGTACTTATACCGTTTATAATTGTTACCGCCCACAATTTTTCTTGAATTGGTATTTTTTTAAAAAAAAGGAAAAGTACAAGGATTAATATAAAGAATAAAATTTGAGATATGGTTGCAGATAATTCAGAAATCTTTGGATTTAACACACCAATGTATAGTGATTTATTGATTGATAAAACGAAATTAACACTAAAAAACAAACCGTTTAAAAGAAACACCTTTTTTATAAATGAATTCTCTAAAAAAATATTAAATGTAGAATTGATATCAAACGTAAAAATAACAATACAGCAAATACTAAAAAGTATCAATGCAATTAAAAAGGTAATTTTTATAGATTCAGAAATATAATTACCTATTAAGAATTCTTGTTTCTTTGAAATTAATTCGGGGATTTTAGATTTAAGTACATTTGAAATTCCAAAATCAAAATATAATCCCCATTGAAAGAAGCTGAAAATCAAAACCCAAATACCATATCCCTTTTCTCCTAGATATCTGACTAATAAAGAAATTGATAAAAACATAAAAGCTCCTGTCAAACCTTTATATATAGTACTTTGTATTGCTTGACTTGATAGTTTATCTTTTATTTTTTTTAAAATCATTGAAGTAAAATATTGTGGATAGAATTAATTTTTGGATTTGTGTAAATTAAACATCAAAATTTCTAATGACATTTAATTTTAAAAAATAATTACTAATTATTTGATTTTTGCTTCATTTTTCAAAAGAGAAAACTATTTACAAAGATATATTTTATTAATAAAAACTAGATCGCAAATATAATTTAATTTAGTAAAAAGCCTTACTTTTGATTTTTAAAATTTTGATGTTGTTTATTTTAAGGAAACCTCCACTTCTGTTTTTTACCCTTCTCGTTTTATGCGAGATGTATTTACCGTCTTATAAAGCAAATTTTTTTTTACAACTTTTGTTTTTAGTTTTTTTACTGACTACGAAAAAGGTTACCATTTCTACTTCTTTTTTTAAACAAATACTGCCATTATTTTTGATTTTTGGTCTTGGATTTTTAGGTTTTTTTATAAATTCCTATCCTTTAACATTCGTGTTTAAAGACATTACTTATTTTTTAAAACCTATAATAGGTATTGCTATAGGATATATTATTTTCTATAAAAATGAAGACATTGAGGTTTTCGTGAAAAATATATTTTTTATTGGATTAATTTCTGTAATAATACATTTATCAGGTCTGTTCTTCTTCTCTAATTTTCTAAAAAGTTCCATTAGCGATATTAGAGGCGATTATGGATTAGATAGTTTTATTGAAATTTTTGCCTTTTATTTTTTATTCTATTCTAAAAAATGGTTAGGCCAAAGATTAATTGAAAATAAAACCAAATATTGGATTTGTATTGTCATTTTTCTGGTTTCGATTTTCTTTTATTTTTCAAGAACCATGTTAATTGTCTTTTTCTTAGGATATTTCACACTGCAAGGTTATACAAAAATTACCAAGAGTTCATTAAAATATATTGGGCTTTTGGTAATATGTGTCGTGTTGTTTTATTCCTATTTGTTTTCTATAAAAATACAAAGAAATTCTACCGGAATTGAAGCCTTTTTATATAAAATTAAAATTGCACCGGAAGAAATTTTTAAATCTAAAATAGATAGAGAAAACCATAAAAACCTTTGGGATCACTGGAGAGCATATGAAGCGAAAAGAGCACTAGCATTAATGAATGAAAATAAAGAAAGTTACGTCATGGGTAATGGCTTTGGATCATTGGTAAATTTAAAGTTTAAAGCTCCAGTAGGTGAAGAGGATATGAAATACATTTCCCGACTTCATAATGGATATATTTTTGTCTTTTATAAAACGGGAATTTTTGGTTTACTATTTTTATTTTATTTTTTATCAAAATTATACTCCAAAACATACAGGTCCGAACAATTAAAATCAAAACAATTTTATAATAATAAATTCCTATCTTTTGTTGGTATATTTTATATTTTTACGTTTCTTATAATTACTGGAATTTATATTCCGAAAGACATTGTGGTTTTTGTATTAGGTGGCGCATTAAGTTATAATAAAATTTAAATGAAAAACATTCTTTTCATTCATCAATCTGCCGAATTATATGGATCAGATAAAACCTTACTTTATTTAGTTGTTAATCTAGATAAAAACAAATTCTATCCTATCGTTATTTTACCAAATGACGGTCCGCTTAAAAAAGAACTTGAAAAAGAAAACATTAAAGTAATCATTACTCCTGTATTGAAATTACACAGAAAGATGTTTACTCCAAGCAATCTACTTCAATTTATTAATGATTTTTTTAAAGGCATAAAAACCATAAAATCTATAAAAAAGCAGCATAAAATAGATTTCATATATTCAAATACTTTAGCTGTTTTATTGGGTTTTTTTTATTGTTTCTTTCATAAAACCAAACACATTTGGCATGTTCATGAAATCATAGAATCTCCAAAAATTTTCGCAAAATTATTTCGTTTATTGCTTAATAACTCCACCAATACGTTTGTAATACACAATTCTATTGCTACATCCAACTTTTGGAATTGTAAAGGAAAAAACGTGGTGATTTGGAACGGAATTGATACATTTCCAGAAATTAAAAGTGAAGAAAAAGATAGGATTAGAAAAATAATTTTAAATACTGATTCTGAACTTGTTTTAGCACTTGTTGGAAGAATTAGCCGTTGGAAAGGACAAATGTTGTTATTAGAGGTTTTCAACGAATTAATTCAAACACACCAAAACATAAAATTAGTTTATATTGGTTCTACACCACCTAATCAAGAACATTTTTTGAGTTCTTTAAACGATAAAATTGTTGAATATAATTTGATTAAAAAAGTCGAAATTATTCCTTTTCAAGAAAACATTAACCAACTTTGGCAAAGTATAGACGTGGCAATTGTTCCTTCTACTGAACCTGAACCTTTTGGTATGGTGGCGATTGAAGCTATGATGGCTCAAAAGCCAGTAGTTGCTGCAAATCATGGTGGATTAACAGAGATTATTGTAAACAATCAAACAGGTTTTTTGGTTGAACCCAATAATAAAACTGCTTTAAAAGAAGCTTTAGAAAAATTAATCTATAATCCAGAATTAAGAAAAACTTTCGGACAAAAGGGCTATCAAAGAGCCATTGAAAGCTTTAGTATTCAAAATTATGTGACTAAAATTGAAGATATTTTAGAAAACAATTAAAATATTTTTTTCAAAACACTATTTTTGTCTCAATTACCCAATCAAATGAAAATAGGAATTTTAGGAACACGAGGCATCCCCAATAATTATGGAGGTTTTGAACAATTTGCCGAATTTTTCGCCACTTATGCTGCTAAGGCTGGACACGAAGTTTTTGTATATTCGCCACACAATCACCCATACAAGCAAACAA
>CAZULO010000010.1:0-32359 GCA_964621245.1 uncultured Flavobacterium sp. | reverse complement strand
CTTTGAAACGTTTTAATGAAGTTAAATCTCCAGTATGTACCACAATTCCAGCTCTGATTAAACGTATTTTAGAACTTCTATAAATTTTACCATCCACAACCATACAACCCGCAATAGTACCGATTTTAGAAATTTTGAATGTTTCTCTAATTTCTGCGCTACCTGTAATTTCTTCTTTCATTACAGGAGATAACATACCTTCCATTGCATCTTTTAAATCGTCAATTGCATCGTAAATAATTGAATACGTACGAATGTCAATTTCTTCTTTGTCTGCTAATTGTTTAGATGTTCCTGAAGGTCTTACGTTAAATCCGATAATGATTGCATCAGAAGCCGAAGCTAATAATACGTCAGATTCGGTAATCGCTCCAACACCTTTGTGTATGATATTAATTTGAATTTCTTCGGTAGATAATTTCAAGAATGAATCAGAAAGTGCTTCTACAGATCCGTCAACATCACCTTTTAATATGATGTTTAATTCTTTAAATTGACCTAAAGCAATACGTCTTCCAATTTCGTCAAGTGTAATATGACGATGAACACGTACACTTTGTTCACGCATTAATCGAGAACGTTTTGCAGCAATTTGTTTAGATTCTTTTTCGTCTTCATATACTAAAAACTTATCACCTGCTGTAGGTGCGCCATCTAAACCTAATATAGAAACTGGTGTAGAAGGCTCGGCAATTGTAATGTTATGACCTCTTTCGTCATACATTGCTTTTACTTTACCATGTTGTTTACCTGCTAATACATAATCACCTATTTTTAAAGTACCATTTTGCACTAAAATAGTTGACATATAACCTCTACCTTTATCTAAGAAAGCCTCAATAACAGTTCCGTTTGAAACTCGTTTAGGGTTGGCTTTAAGATCTAATAATTCGGCTTCTAATAATATTTTATCTAACAATTCACGTACTCCAATACCTTTTTTGGCTGAGATATCATGCGATTGGTATTTTCCACCCCAATCTTCTACCAACATATTCATACCTGCTAAACGCTCTTTTATTCTTTCAGGATTAGCATTAGGTAAGTCAATTTTGTTTATCGCAAATATGATTTGAACACCTGCTGCTTGTGCGTGGCTTATTGCTTCTTTTGTTTGTGGCATGATATCATCATCGGCCGCAATTACGATTATAGCAATATCGGTTACTTGAGCTCCACGGGCACGCATAGCTGTAAACGCTTCGTGACCTGGTGTATCTAAAAAGGCAATTTTTTTGCCATTATTTAAAGTAACACCGTAAGCTCCAATGTGTTGAGTAATTCCTCCCGATTCTCCTGCAATTACGTTTTCATTACGTATATAATCTAGTAAAGATGTTTTACCATGATCGACATGTCCCATTACTGTTACAATTGGTGCTCTTGGTACTAAATCTTCTGGTAGATCTTCAACTTCTTTTTTATCTTCCTCTACATCGGTTGATATAAATTCGATTTCATATCCAAATTCATCTGCAACAATTGTTAATGTTTCTGCATCTAAACGTTGGTTCATGGTTACCATGATTCCAAGTGACATACACGTTCCGATTACTTTTGTAATAGGCACATCCATCATCGTTGCAATTTCTCCAACCGTAACAAACTCGGTTACTTTTAAGATTTTACTTTCTAGATCTTGTTGTGCTAAATCGTCATCTGTACGTTGACGGTGCGTATCTCTTTTATCTCTTCTATATTTTGCCGCTTTAGATTTATTACCTTTTCCTTGTAATCTTTCTAAAGTTTCTTTAATTTGATTTTTTACTTCTTCTTCAGTTGGCTCAACTTTAACCACTGGAGTTGATTTGTTAAATCCTGGTTTTTTGAAGCCACCTCCGCCTTGTCCGCCTTGGTAAGGTTTCTTAACAAATCCACCTTGACCACCACCTTGGGTGTTTCCGGTTGTTCCTGTAGCACCTGGCGTACCTGGTTTTACAATTCTTTTACGTTTGTTTGCTGCAGATCCTGCACCAGCCGCTCCAGGCGTTCCTGGTTTATTAGCTGCACCTGGCGTTCCTGGTTTTTTGAAATCTTCTTTCTTTTTCTTTGGCTTATTAAATTGAGACAAATCAATAGTTTGTCCTGTAAAAGTAGCCCCAGTAAGCTTTGTATATTGTGTATCTAACTTCACTTCAATTGGTGTGCCGTCAGCATTAAATTCTTGTGGTTGAATAGAAGGTTCTACCGCTTTTGGTGCAACAGGCGTTTCTTTCGGTTTTTCAAAAGAAGTTTGAACAGGCGCTGCAGGTTTGTCTGAAGTTTTTTCTGCAACAACTGTAGGTTCTTCTTTAGCCACGTTAGAAATTTCTGGCGCCACTTCTACTTTTTCCTGAACAACAACAGGCTTTTCAACTTTTGCTGGTTCTGGTTTTTTAGGGTTTAAATCGATTTTCCCTAAAGTAACAGGAGCCGTAACCACAGCTCTTGCCTTGATTACTTCTTGTTTTTGTCTTTCTTCTTCTGCAAGACGCTTAACTTCAAGTTCTTTTTCGATTTCACGTTTTAATGCTTCTTTCTCTTTTTTCTTTTCTTCGCCAACTTCCTTTGAAGCTACCTTATTTCCCTTATCGGCCGAAAAAATATCGCACAAGACGTCGAATTCCACTTGTGAAACTTTGGCATTGGGACTATGCTCAATGCTATGACCCTTTTCTTTTAAGGTGTCAACAGCTCTATCAAGTGAAATGTTGAATTCTTTTAAAACTTTACTTATTCGTATTACTCTTTCTTCAGACATATGTGTATTTTGCTTAATTTTCTGTGTTGTTGTGTTGCTGATTATATTGTTTTGAATTAATTATCTAATTCTTGTTTTAATATATTAATTACATCCATAATGGTTTCTTCTTCCAAGTCAGTTCTTCTCGCTAAATCTGCAACATCTTGATCTACAATACTTCTTGCAGTATCTAAACCAATTTTTTCAAATTCTTCGATAATCCATTCTTCGATTTCATCACTGAATTCTCTTAATTCTACATCATCTTCTTCTTGAACCGCTCCTTCACGAATAACATCCAATTCGTAACCGGTTAATTGACTCGCTAATTTGATGTTTTGACCGTTTCTACCGATGGCTTTTGAAACTTCTTCAATTTTTAAGAAAACTTCTGCTTTTTTATTTTCTTCATCAATTTTCACTGTAGAAACTTTTGCTGGACTTAGAGCTCTAGTAATGAATAATTGTGTGTTTTGTGTAAAATTAATTACGTCAATATTTTCGTTACCTAATTCACGAACAATACCGTGGATACGAGATCCTTTCATTCCGACACAAGCTCCAACTGGATCGATTCTATCGTCATAAGAATCTACAGCAACTTTTGCTTTTTCTCCAGGAATACGTACTACTTTCTTAATAGTAATTAAACCATCAAAAACTTCTGGGATTTCTTGTTCGAATAATTTCTCTAAGAAACTCGGAGCCGTTCTTGACATTATAATTTGAGGCTTATTGCCTTTTAACTCCACACTTTCAATAATACCTTTTACGTTTTCTCCTTTTTTAAAGAAATCGTTTGGAATTTGTTTTTCTTTAGGTAAAATAATTTCATTTCCATCATCATCCATTAAAACCACCATTTTAGGTCTTACGTGATGTACTTCTGCGGTATAAATATCACCTATTAAATCTTTAAATTGCTTGTAAAGATTGGTATTATCGTGTTCATGAATTTTAGAAATCAAGTTCTGACGTAAAGCTAAAATAGCTCTTCTTCCTAAGTCGATTAATTTTACTTCTTCTGAAACCTCTTCACCAATTTCAAAATCTGGCTCAATTTTTCTGGCTTCAGTTAGTGTAATTTCTTCATTTTCAAAATCTAAATCTTCATCTGCAACTACCACGCGGTTTCTCCAAATTTCCATATCTCCTTTATCCGGATTAATGATAATATCGAAATTGTCATCTGAACCATATTTCTTTTTTAACGCATTTCTAAACACATCTTCCAAAATCGCCATTAAGGTAACTCTGTCGATTAGCTTGTCGTCTTTAAATTCTGAAAATGATTCTATTAATGCAATATTCTCCATGGTATGCTATATTTTTAAAATGATATTATTACTACTGCTTCTTTTATGTCTGTATAAGAAATTTTTAACGTTTTTTGAACGGTAATTTTTCCTTTTCCGATTTCTTTTGGTTCTCTTGCCGACCAAGAAAGTGTTACACCTTCGTCATCTGCTGTTGCAACAACCCCTTCTAAGTCACCTTGAGTGATGGTTTTTACTTTTAAAGTTCTTCCGATATTTTTCTTGTATTGCCTAACCAATTTTAATGGCGTTGACAAACCTGCAGAAGCAACTTCGATTGAAAATTCGACTTCTTCTCCCTCTAAACCAGTGTCTAGAAACTTATTAATATTAATACAATCCTGTAAATTCACTCCGGTGTCACCGTCTAGAACAACAGAAATTTTGTTTGTTTCTGAAAAATTTAAATCAATCAAAAACAATGCTGGATAATCTTCTAACGCCTTGCTTAGCAAGTCTTTTACTTTTTCTTTAAATGTCATCTTTATAAAAAGAGGCACGCAATGCGTGCCTCATTATTTGGTTCATTACGAAATAACTGCGCAAATATACAACATTTTTTTTGAAATGCACAAATATTTCATTTTTCAAAAAAAGTAAATCAATTTGAAAAAAAAATCGTAACTTTATAATATAAACATTTGATAACTAAACTCTTACTTTTATGAAAACAATTTTAGTTCCTACCGACTTTTCCAAACATGCCGAAAACGCCCTAAAAGTGGCAGCCCAAATAGCCAAAAAAAATGACGGTGAAATTATTTTATTGCACATGCTAGAACTTTCTACCTCGGGAAATGACGCCTTGCATACCGCTCACGACATTCCGGAATTGATGTTTTTTAAAAACGCAGCTTTAAGCAAATTGGAAGAACTTGAAAACTCAAGTTTTCTGAATGACATAAAAGTATCTAGTTTAGTTCAATTCAACTTAGCTTTTGACGGAATTATAGAAAACGCAAAAAAACACAATGTTGACATAGTAGTTATGGGATCTCATGGCGCAAGTGGTTTTCATGAAATGTTTGTAGGATCCAATGTTGAAAAAGTGGCTAGAAATTCTGAAATACCAGTTTTAGTCATAAAAAAAGAAGAAGAAAACTTCAAAGTAGATCAATTAACCTTTGCCTCAGATTTTAGCCAAGAAATCAAAAAACCATTTGAAAAAGTAATTGATTTCGCTAAAAGTTTTGGATCACACATAAATTTACTTCATATCATTACGCCAAATAACTTTACCACAACTCGTGCTGCTGAAGAAAAAATAAAAAGCTTTATAGAAGAATTTCATTTTGCAGATTATTCAACACACATCTACAACGACATCAATGTAGAAAAAGGTATTTTACATTTTGCCAAAGATTCAAATACAGATATTATTGGCGTTTGTACACATGGAAGAAAAGGCTTATCACACTTTCTAAACGGAAGTATTTCTGAAGACTTAGTGAATCATGCCAAAAGACCTGTTGTCGCTTTTAAGATTTAATTCGAAACACACTAAAAATAAAAAATCCTACTTTGAGTAAAGTAGGATTTTTTTTGTTGGTCCACAAGGACTCGAACCTTGAATGACGGTACCAAAAACCGGAGTGTTACCATTACACCATGGACCAATTATTTCGTAATTGCGAGTGCAAATGTAATACTTATTTTTTTTTATGCAAACATTTTTTAAAAAAATTTTTAAGAAAAATTTAATTGCTTATCTCTTCAATAAATAGTTTCTTTGTAATCTAAATTAATTTAGCATACATATGACTTCATTTAATTACAGCAAATGGAATACCTACATGGGTTGGTTTGCTTTTATTATCGCCTTAGTAACATACACGTTAACTGTAGAACCTACCATGAGTTTTTGGGATTGTGGAGAATACATTGCCACAGCTGCCAAACTACAAGTAGGACATCCACCAGGAGCACCTTTATTTCAAATGATTGGCGCCTTTTTTGCAATGTTTGCTACAGATAAAACGCAAATTGCATTAATGATTAATATGATGTCTGTATTTTCTAGTGCCTTCACCATTTTATTTATGTACTGGTCGGCCACTAAACTTATAAGAAAAATTGTTCACGCTACATCCGTTTGGGATGATACCAATTCAAAGCTTACTATAGGAGCTGCATTCATAGCTACTCTTTCCTATACTTTTACAGATAGTTTTTGGTATAATGCCGTAGAAGCAGAAGTTTATTCCATGGCTTCTTTGTTTATCGCTATTTTGTTTTGGCTAGGTTTAAAATGGGAAGAAGAACTAGATACAAAACGAGGAAACAAGTGGCTACTTTTGATCTCTCTAGTAATTGGATTGTCTTTTGGAGTACACTTCATGGCTTTATTAACACTTCCATCAATAGGAATGTTGTATTTCTTTAAAAAAGAAAAAAATATTACACCTAAAAAATTCATAATTGCCAATATTATAATTTTGGCGATATTAATGTTCATTTTTAAATTTTTACTTCCTTACACGCTTTCGTTTTTTGCAAAAACTGAAATTTTTGCCGTAAACACCTTAAATCTACCTTTTAATTCTGGAACTATTTTAGCTTTCTTATTAATTGTTGCTGGGTTTTATTTTGGCTTAAATTACACTAAGAAAAAAGGTCTAGCTACCTATAACACCTTATTATTGTGTGTGTTATTTATTTTAATTGGATTTTCAACTTGGATTATGTTACCAGTTAGAGCCAATTCTAACATTAATATAAACGAAAACAAACCAAGTGATGCCGCTGAAGTTTTAGCCTATTACAACAGAGAACAATATGGCGAAACAAAACTATTTTACGGACCACAATATTCAAACGCTTACGCAGGTAGTGATGAAGAAAATCCATATTCTGACGACAAACCGAACTACGAAAGAGATACTAAAACAGGAAAATATATTATAACTAATAACTTCAAAAACGCTACTCACAACCCGAATTCTAAGCACAATGCTTTTTTACCTAGACTTTGGAGTGAAGAACACGCCAAAAACTACATGACTTTTACTAAACCTTTAGAGTTCAGTATTAATCAAGAAGCTTTTTATGATGAGGAAATTGGCGAAACAAACGAAGAAAAATTAGGACAGTTTACCGAAATAGTATCCGATTTCAGAAGTAAGTTTGCCTCAAATACTATCGGATTAGATGAATATGAAGACTTCTTAAAAACATATGGTGATTATTTAACCATTGAAAAACCATCTTTTTCAGACAATTTAAAATTTATGTTTGAATACCAATTTGGTTACATGTATTTCCGTTATTTAATGTGGAATTTCGTTGGAAGACAAAATGATTTACAAGGAAACTATGAAAGTTTAGAAGGAAACTGGTTAAGTGGTATCGGATTTATTGATAATTTACACTTAGACAATCAAAAAGATTTAACATCAGACATGAAAAACAATAAAGGAAGAAACACTTATTTCTTCTTACCATTTATTTTGGCTGTTATCGGAATGGTATATCATGCCAAAAAAGAATGGAAATCTTTTTATGTATTGTTATTATTATTCTTGTTTACAGGTTTAGTATTAAAAGTTTACTTGAACGAAAGACCATTTGAACCTAGAGAAAGAGATTATGCCCTTGTTGGTTCTTTTTACATTTTTGCAATATGGATTGGAGTAGGTGTTTATGCTATTTACCAGTATATTTTAAAATTCGTTAATCCAAAAGTAGCTTTACCAGCAGTTTTAGCGGTAAGTTTATTAGCTTCACCAGTTGTTTTAGCGTCTCAAAACTGGGATGATCACGACAGAAGTGGAAAGTACACTGCCGTAGCCATGGCAAAAGCTTACTTAGATTCTTGTGAACCTAATGCCATATTGTTTACAATTGGCGATAATGACACCTTCCCAATGTGGTATTTACAAGAAATTGAAGGCTATAGAACCGACATAAGAATCGTAAATACCAGTTTATTAGCTACAGATTGGTACATAGATGAAATGAAAGTAAAATCGAATCAATCAGATGCCTTACCTATTTCATTTACACATGATCAGTATGTGGGAGATAAAAGAAATTATTGTTTGTTTGATGAAAGAACTACAGATACTTTAGATTTAAACACTACATTAGATTTCTTAAAAGATGATCGTTCAAAACGTGAGATGAAAAACGGTCAATTTGTACATTTCTACCCAAGCGAACACTTAAAAATAAAAGTTGACAAACAAACCATTATCAAAAACAAAGTGGTGTCACCGAAATATAACGATTCTATTGTAGATGAAATCCACTTAAAATTAAAAGGCGGAGCTCTTTACAAAAACAGGATTTTGATGTTAGATATTTTTAATGAAAACAACTGGAAAAGACCTATTTACTTTTCACCGGGAAGTTTCGGCGCAGATGATTATATTTGGATGAAAGAATACCTTCAGTTAGACGGAATGGTTTACAAACTAGTTCCTGTGAAAACAAAATTACAAGAAGGGAATTCTTATGACATGGGTTACATCGACACGGATAAAGCATTTAAAATTGTCAACAAATGGCCTTGGGGGAATTCAGGAAGTGATAAAATTTATCACGATCCAGAAACTCGAAAAAATGCACTATCTTACAGAAACAATCTTTCTCGTTTAATGACAGCCTTAATAGAAGAAAAGAAATTTGACAAAGCAGAAAAAGTAATTCAAATGGCTATGAAAAATATGCCTATTGAATACTATGAATACTACACCACTGTTGAACCATTTGCGGAAGGCTATTACAAAATTGGCAAACCACAAGAGGCTAGAAAAATAGTAAATCAATTGATCAAAAAATACCAAGAAAAAATTACGTTTTTCAATTCACAGTCTGAAAAACAAAAAGCTTTCTATAGAATGGAAATTTATAGAGAAATTGAAATTTATCGTTCATTATTATTGTTAGCGCAAGAAAATGGCGATTTAGAATATTATAATACCCAACGTGTAAAGTTTAATAACTACAACAACATGATGGGACAATACAAAAGAGAAGTAGAATAAAAAAAACAGAAAGCCATTCTCCAATGAATGGCTTTTTTTATATGACAAAAACACCAAAAATACTAAAGCGACTATTTTTTAATCAGATTTGGAACATTCCGAATACTGAAAATACGATATACTTAACGTTCGATGATGGTCCGACTCCAGAAATTACTGAAAAAGTATTAACTATATTAGATAGGTATCAAATTAAAGCCACATTTTTTTGCATAGGCGATAATATTAGGAAATATCCAGAAATCGTTCAGAAAATAATCTCTAAAGACCATTCTGTAGGCAATCACACGTACAGTCATTTAAAAGGCTGGAAAACCAATACAAAAACCTATATCAGCAACACGGAAGCTTGTGAAATCAAAATGAATTCGCTTTTCAAAATTCGAAATTCAAAACTATTTCGCCCACCTTACGGAAAAATTACGCCTTGGCAATCTTATAAATTAAGAAAACTCGGCTACAAGATTATCATGTGGGATGTTTTAAGTAAAGATTATGATATAAGTCTTTCGCCTGAAAAGTGCTATGAAAACGTAATTAATAACGTGATATCTGGAAGTATCATAGTATTTCATGACAGTGTGAAAGCACAAAAAAATATGCTTCAAAGTTTAGAAAAAACAATTGAAACCTTGAAAAAGAAGGGATTTAATTTTGAAAAAATGAACTAGGCTTGCTCTTTAATAAGAGTAATTAAAGTATTCGCATCAAATTCACCACTTTGACGCCAAACCATTTGACCCGCTTTGTAAATCATAAAAGTAGGTAAACCTTTAATTCGCAAAGCTTCTGCTAATTCTTTATTTTTATCTACATCAATTTTAATCACTTTTGCTTTATCGCCTAAAGCGGCAGCAACGTGACGAATTGTTTCGTTCATAGTAATAGATTGTTCGTGCCATTCTGTAAAAAAATCAATTAAAACAGGCACTTGTGCATCTATAAGTTCACCAAATTTCGACATAAACCGAAGTATTTATTAAACAAATGTAAATATTATTTTAATATTTCAAACAAATATGCAGACTTTTTAAACTTTTAGGCGACTTTTTTTGTTTTTTTTAACTCTATAACCGTAATTTCGGGCATAATTCCGACTCTTCCAGGGTAAGCATGAAATCCAAAACCTCGATTTACATAAATATACCTGCCTGCATTTTCATACAAACCGGCCCATTGCTTGTACACATATTGTACCGGACTCCATTTAAACCAACCCGGAATTTCAATACCAAATTGTAAGCCATGCGTATGGCCCGATAAAGTTAAATGATACTGAGTTTTGTGATTTTTAATTTCATTTTCCCAGTGACTAGGATCGTGACTCATAAGTATTTTAAAATCATTTGGTTTTACATTTTCCGAAGCTTTATTCAAATCTCCTTTTTTTCCGAAATGCACACCCCAATTCTCTACACCTACTAAGACTATTTCACTATCACCCTTTTTAATTCTTATATTTTCATTCAGTAATAAGTTGAAATCAATTTTATCATGAATGGCTTTTACATCTTCAAAATTTTGATTTTCTTCTTCTTTTGAATTCCAATCGAAATATTTCCCATAATCGTGATTACCCAATACCGAATACTTTCCTAATTTAGGTTGATATAAACCTTTAAAAGTACTTATCCAAGGATCCATTTCTTTGGCATGCGTATTTACAATATCACCGGTAAATAGAAGCAAATCAGAATTTTGTTCGTTAATTAAATCAATCGCATATTTGATTTTATCTGTATTTTCATCAAAACTTCCGCTGTGAATATCTGAAATTTGAGTAATGGTTGTTCCGTCAAATTCTTCTGGTAAATCATCAAAGAAAATTTGTTGTTTTATCACTTTAAAATTATATTTCCCAATCGTCATTCCGTAAAGTAACGACCCAAATGGAATAGCTGCAATTCCTAAAGCAATTTGGCTCACAAACTTTCTTCTTGGACTAAAAAATTGTTGTCTGTCTTCGTCTACAAAATACATCACAGAAGCTTCGATCAATCTAGTAACATCTTCAATAAATAATACAAAGAAAATTAATAGTTTAGGAACATATATTAATAAAGTCATTCCAATTACAAACAAACTTGATTTATTTTGCCCTTTACCTCTATCAAAACTTGCAAATGAATATACAATAAAAAGCAGGATGGCAATTGACACAATCAAATAGATCAATAAAACCCATTTGTTTTTAGTAATCGTTTTCATGGCTTGATAGGAATAAAACTCAACTATCAAAAGTATTAGTAACGGAATTAACCCTTTCATGTAAATGTATTTTATGCAAAGAAACTACAAGTTTGTGTAACAGATGTACATTTTTTAAAAACTTTAACTATAAAAAAAGCTGCAAACAATTAAACAATTGTTTACAGCTTCCGTATTTAAAATTAAGAATATTAGAATCCTAAACCTACAGCCATTGCTGTAACATTTGGTGAGAAGTCAACCACTTTTGAAGCCGCTCCCGTTGCTGTATTTATTTTATAAACAGCTTGAACATTATTTACATTTAAAATAGCATATGCTTGGTTACTATTTCCACCGATATCAAAACCATTCATGGCTGATGCTGTTACTCCCAAACTTCCAACTAAAACTAAAGTTCCATTATTAGGTGGGTTTTGTAAATATAAGTTATTGTTTGCTGTATCGATTACAAAAAGCTGAGTTGCAGTTGATGAAGCAAAATTATTTGTATAAGCTGCTGCAGAAACAGAAGGAGTACCAGGATTAAGGTTAATATCTGTAGCGGCAATGGCACCAGTATCTGGATGTAAACGTAAATTTTGACCAGAATCACTAACTAAACGAATTCTATCCACGGTAGGATTGAAATCAAAACCAAAATTAGTTCCAGATAAAGCAGGAGAAATACCAGTTCCAATTGCTGTAACAGCACCACTAGCTGTATTAATTGTCAACATTCTACTTTGGTTAGTAACCGCATAAAGTGCTCCGTTAGCTGGTCTGAAATCTAAACCAACAACTTGTTCACCTGCGCTCATTCCAACTAAAGCAACCGAATTAGAAGTACCAGAAACTGGATTAATTCTATATAACATATTTGAGGAAGATGTAGCGTAAGCAATAGGCTTTGTCTTAAAAGCAACTTCAATAATTTGTTGGGTAAAAGTACCAATCCACAACGCTTTACCTGTAGCTAGTGAAATTGTGTATAATCTTGATTCGTTACTTTTATTATTTACAGCCATAGCGTAATTTGAATCTGGTAAAATATCAAATCCTCCAGTACCTTCAAAATCTACATCTAAAGCTCCAACTTCTACTAAAGCTCCATCATTTGGTGGATTTTGTAAAAATAATTTATCGGAAGTATAATCAATATCATACAATTGAGTAGCTGTGCTTCCTGCCACACTATTTGTGTAAGCAATAGCTCCAATTTTAGCACTTGCCACTCCATTAATAGCGACATCAGTGGCTGCAACTGTTCCTAATTCTGGATGTAATCTTAAATTTTGACCACTATTAGATACCAATCTAATTCTATCTACAGTTGGATTGAAATCTATAGAACTTGAAGTTCCTGCTAATTGAGGTGTAAAAGGAGCAGTTCCTAGTGGCGATGCTAAACCAGAATTTTCATTAATAATGTACAATCTGCTAGAACTACCTAAACCGTATAATTGACCAGTTGCTGGTCTGTAATCAATACTGATAATATTCTCACCAGCTTGTAAACCTGAAATCGTTAACGTTTTGATTACTGATTGTAAATTTCTGGCATTAAAATAAAGAATTTTATTGTCATTACTTAATGCTGTAAACTCAACTAAAGGAGCAACACTTGCCATGGGTACAGGTTCTGGAGTAGGTTGAGGCGTTGGTGTAACGTCATCATCTGAACATGCCACAAAAAATGATAAAAGGCTAACCAGTAAAACTGATTTGATAGGGTAGAAAATTTGTCTCATAATTAATTTGTTTTTAAGCATATACGCAAAATCAAACAGCATGGTTTAAAAATGTAAAAAAAATTAACAGTTAAATTCTATTATTCATTATGTTTAACTAACGAAACCTTTAAAATACTTAAGAAAAACAAAAAAATCAAAACAAAAAAAACACATAAAGAAAATTACTTTTTCCTTAGCAAAACAAAAAATCCAAAAAAATAATTCGTTAAAATGGCTATCTTTGTCATTAAAAATCTAATACATGAAACACATTTTTACCTTCTTACTCTTCTTTTCAGCATTTACTTTCGCACAAGACACCTACACTTTTAAAAGCGGAGGTCGTGTATTTGAAAACAATAAAAGATTAAATTCGTTAGAAGTCAACCAAAAATTCGCTTCAAACGAAGCTATTTTAAAACTGTACAATCAAGGAAGAGGTCGAAAAACTGCAGGTAATTTATTACTTTGGACAGGAATTACGACTGTAGTGGGTAAATTTCTTTACGAAGCAAACAGACCTTTGGAATACACAAATCCATATTCATACGGAGCATATTCAGACGTTAAATATTCAAAAAACACCCTGTTTTATGTTGGTGGTGGATTGATACTTGTTGCTATTCCAATCAAAATTGGATTTCAAAAAAAAATCAAACAATCCATTAATTTAATGAATACTACAACAAATAAAACCACTAATTTACAGGTTGAAACCAAAATTATCACTAATTCTAATGGAGTTGGATTAACTTTTACTTTCTAATTATGTCACAAAAACGCTTATTTCTTTTAGACGCTTACGCCCTTATTTTTCGTGGCTATTATGCTTTTATAAAAAACCCAAGAATCAATTCTAAAGGCATGGATACTTCTGCCATTATGGGATTTATGAATGCTTTAATGGATGTAATAAAACGTGAAAAACCCGATCATTTAGCAGTTGCGTTTGATAAAGGTGGAAGTACGTTTCGTTTGGAAATATTCGAACAGTATAAAGCCAATCGTGATGCTACGCCAGAAGCTATAAAGATTGCCGTTCCGTATATTCAAGATTTATTACGTGCGATGCATATTCCGATTGTAGAAGTGGCTGGTTTTGAAGCCGATGATTTAATTGGAACTATTGCCAAACAAGCCGAAAAAGAAAACTATCAAGTGTTTATGGTGACACCTGATAAAGATTTTGCGCAATTAGTGTCCGAAAATATTTTTATGTATCGCCCAGCTCGAATGGGGAATGATATTGAAATTTGGGGGATTCCAGAGGTTCAAGCCAAATTTGAAGTTGAACATCCCTTACAAGTTATTGACTATTTAGGTATGATGGGCGATGCGGTAGACAACATTCCAGGTTTACCAGGTGTTGGTGAAAAAACAGCTAAGAAACTATTGGCCGAATTTGGTTCGATGGAAAATCTTTTAGACAATACCGATAAACTGAAAGGCGCTTTAAAAACTAAAATTGAAGCCAACAAAGAACAAGGCATTTTATCAAAAAAATTAGCCACTATATTACTAGATTGTCCAGTAACTTTTGATGAGAAAGATTACGAATTGTCTACACCAGATGTTGAAAAAACAGATGCTTTGTTTATGGAATTAGAATTCCGTCAAATGAAAGCACAGTTTGATAAATTATATAATCCTGCGGCGGCAGATGAAGCCAATTCTGAAACTTCTGTATTAAAAAAAGCGCCTGCTAAAAAAACAAATGATGAACAATATGATTTATTTGGTTTTTCTGATGGGGAAGAGAGTTCTGAAACGGGAAATTCCTTTTATGGTACTTTAGAAAATACAGCACATTTTTACCAAAACGTTCAAGGCGATTTACCTACGAAAATGTTCATTCAGAATTTATTAAATCAAACCTCAGTATGTTTTGACACAGAAACGACAGGATTAGATGCTTTAAATTCTGAACTAGTTGGTTTGGCGTTTTCTTGGGAAAAGGGAAAAGGATTTTATGTGCCGTTTCCAGAAAATCAAGAAGAAGCACAAATTTTAATTGATAAATTCAAGCCTTTTTTCGAAAATGAAAACATCGAAAAAGTAGGCCAAAACATCAAATACGATTTAAAAATATTGTCTCGCTACGGCATTGAAGTGAAAGGAAATTTATTCGATACGATGATTGCGCATTATTTGATTAATCCAGACATGCGTCATAATATGGATGTGTTGAGTGAAACGTATTTAAAATATTCTCCGAAATCTATTACCGAATTAATTGGCAAAAAAGGAAAAAATCAAGGCAACATGCGTGACATTCCTTTAGATGATATTAAAGAATATGCTGTAGAAGATGCCGATATTACGATTCAATTAAAAAACCATTTCTTACCCATTTTGGAAAAAGTAGGTACGAAAAAATTATACGATGAAATCGAGATTCCTTTAATTCCTGTTTTAGCCGATATGGAAAAAGAAGGGATTAACTTAGATGTTGATTTCTTAAAGAAAATGTCTGTTGAAATGACAGCAGAGAGTAAAGCTCTAGAACAAAGTATTTATGGAACCGCTGGAGAAACCTTCAATTTAGCTTCACCAAAACAATTGGGCGATGTTTTATTTGACAAAATGAAAATTGGTGGCGCCAAACAAAAGAAAACCAAAACGGGACAATATGCCACTGGGGAAGAAATCTTAAGTTATTTAGCCAATGATAATCCAATTGTAAAAGACATTTTAGAATGGCGTCAAATGGTGAAATTACAAAGTACTTATATTGATGCTTTACCCAATCAAGTAGATGTAAAAACGGGAAGAGTTCATACCGATTATATGCAAACCGTAGCAGCAACAGGTCGTTTAAGTTCTAATAATCCGAATTTACAGAACATTCCAATTCGTACCGAAAGAGGAAGACAAATTAGAAAAGCCTTCATTGCTAGAGATGAAAATTACACCTTAGTTTCTGCCGATTATTCTCAAATTGAATTGCGAATTATTGCCGCTTTATGTGGCGAAGAGAATATGATTGAAGCCTTTAGAAATAACGAAGACATTCACAAAAGTACCGCAGCAAAAGTTTTCAATATTCCTTTAGAAGATGTAACCAAAGAGCAAAGAAGTCATGCTAAAACCGTGAATTTCGGAATTATTTATGGGGTTTCTGCTTTCGGATTAAGTAATCAAACGAATTTATCGCGTAAAGAAAGTGCCGAATTAATTGATGCGTATTACAAAACCTATCCAAAGTTGAAATCGTTTATTTCCGATCAAGTCGATTTTGCAAGAGAAAATGGCTACGTAGAAACCATTTCGGGAAGAAGACGTTATTTAAAAGACATCAACTCTGCAAATGCTATTGTTCGTGGTGGCGCAGAAAGAAATGCAGTTAACACTCCCATTCAAGGTTCTGCAGCTGATATTATTAAAATTGCGATGATCAACATTCATAAAAAGCTAAAATCGGAAAACTGGCAATCTAAAATGTTATTGCAAGTACATGATGAATTGGTTTTTGATGTACATAATTCGGAATTAGAGAAAATTCAACCGATGATTAAACACGAAATGGAAAATGCCTTTAAAATGATTGTTCCGTTAGAAGTAGAAATCGGAATAGGTAAAAACTGGTTGGAAGCACATTAAAAAAGAGTTTTCAGTATTCAGTATCCAGTAAGCAGTTATATATTTTAAAAAAAAGCCTTCTTAAAATTAAGAAGGCTTCTTTATATATTTATATTTTATGATTAGTTGATAACGATATCGTCTACTTGAACAGTAGTAGTTGAAGTTTCAGTTCCAACATGTTCAAACACAAAATAACCAGTACCTGTTAAGCTTGCAGGAATATTGTAGGTTCCAGCAGAGTTAAATGCATTTTCTGAAGCACCAATTGCAGGATAAGTAATAGTAAAACTTGACGTAATATTTACTAATTTAGAACGGTCTACTACGGCTCCTGGCACATAATCAGCACTTCTAATATAGTATACTTTTAAAGCCACTTCACCTCTGTAGAAACGCATTTCTTCTTTGAAGGTAAATGAATTAGCTGCAGTAAAATCTACAGGAACCATAAAAAAACATTTTGAAGGCACACCTGAATTTCCAGATCCTGCAAAAGATGAAATTTCTATATATTTATTTCCACTAAACGATTTTAATTGCCAGTATCTTGGACCTAAGTCAGCATCATTAATATATTTAGGGAAATTTTGCTGATTTGTAGTAACATAACTTGTAAATGGCTCATTTAAAGTTGCGTTAAAAGTAGTAGCGTTTCCAACGATAGGTGGCGCTGTATCTACTCTAGGATTGGTTAACATGATATCACTTTCTGTACGAACCATAAATTGAAAACCTGTACCAAACTTAGTTAACACTCCTCTAATTTTTCCGTTTAATGCTGGAATTTTATTTCCAGAAAAACTTGCAAATTCACTTATTCTAACTACAATACTGTTTCCTGATAAATCCGTTACTATATTGTTTGTTGCACCACCAATTTGATTGTTTTCATCAAAATAAGGCTTACCAACATTCGCATCTGAGAATTGCACATTAGAAATCTCAATTAACTTATTCAAATTGGCATTATTTAACGCTGCAGGAATAGTGAAATTATTTACTAATACATCTTCATCTACTTTTGTACAAGATCTTCTTAAAACTTTCTCATAAGTGATACCAGAAATTCTACCTACTTCATCAGGTTGAGGATCACCATTATCTAATAAATCGCCAATTTCCAATGAACTAGAAATAGAGCTATTATAATAATATTTGTTCTTTAAATTGATAAAAACTTTTCTACCTGGCTCGTATTTTGAGTATAAGTTATACGAGTCTACTGGGACTGAAAATCCTTTAGTTCCATCAACAGAAACCATAGAAATAGATTTGAAGAAATTTCCACCTTCATCACTAGACGTTACATAAGCTTCAATAACATCATCGTCCGTATATTGTTTAACGGTAGAGGTTGCAGTAGAAGCAACAGCAGCAACTGTTGTAGTTACAGGCACTTCAACACAAAAATTTGACGTATCTGGAGCACTGTAATTATCCGAATTCACACAACTTACTAAAGTTGCAAAAATCGAAAGACTTAATATATATTTCATATTTTTCATAAAAATAAATTATAAAGTTTTATCGTAAATTTTAACATCATCTACACGTAAAGAGCCATCTAAATTACTATTTGTGCTAGAACCCGTTGCTTTGAAGGCGATGTGAATAGTACCTGAATAAGTAGACAAATCTACAATTCCAGAATCTACGTTTAAAGTTCCATCAGGACTTCCAGATGGTAAATTTGTAGCTAAACCAGCAATATTAGCCGTAATTGGAGTCCAAGTAGCAGCAAGCACATTATTTCCATCAAAATTAGTAGAAATAAAAACTTCTAATTTGTTTTGATTGTCAGTAACAAATTCTGCAGCAGATTTAAAAGTTAAGACTTCATTTTCTGAATTATCCATGTTAATAGCTGGCGTAATAGCCCAAGCCACATTTACAGCATCACCAGTTCCGCTAGAGAAAGTAGTAAACTGAATGTATCCGTTACCTTCATCATCTTGTTCTGTAAATTCTACAGAACCTGTTTCGGCAAAACTTGTCCAACCGTTATAATTTAGGTATTCATCTTCACCTAATAAATCTGGATTAAAGTTTTCTTTAAAAACTACAGGTTTAAAAGGGGCAACATCCACTTCAGGATCATCACAACTAGTAAAAGAAATTGAAATAGCAAAAGCTACTATGATTTTTAAAAATATATTTTTCATATCCTATTTAATATTAAAAGTTAACATATAAATTTACGAAGAAAGTTCTACCATATCCGTAAAAATATCTATTCCCAAAAGATGGAGTACCATTTGCATTGTCTGTTTGTTGTTCTTGAAAAGTTGCTTTTCTTGATTGTTCAAAACCACCAGATTTATACGTAACATCTAATGCATTGTTGATAGTTGCAAAAAAACCAATAGTTTTTCCATCTATTCTCCAAGATTTTCCTCCTGATAAATTTAATAAATTTAATTCAGGTAACTTTTCTTGTTTTAACACTTTACCTACAGTTTCTTTTGTAGCACCATTATAACCAAAGCCATCATCATCTAAAACAAAATTTTCTGTTCTAAAAATATTGGCTACTGAAATATAAGAATCTGCAAGATAATTAATATTTGCACTTACCCACCAAAACTTTGGATCTCTATATTCTAAACCAAACGAAGCAGCTGTTTGTGGCATACCTGATTGTCTATAATTTTTTAAATACGCTTTTCCAAAACTTGTTATAGGATTTGTATTTGTTAAGGTAGCTTGTGTATCGTTATTAATAGAAATATTTGGATTATTTGAAATAATATACTGACCGTAAGATGCCGCAGCAGAAGCTTTAATTGTAGAAGTAATTTGATATTCTAATCCAAGTTCTGCACCTGTATTTCTTTTATCAACACCTGTTAAAATCTCACTAATTAAGGAATCATCATCTTGCCCATTATCATCTTCAAATAAGCCTTCAGCAAAATAGAACGTTAAATTTGTGGCTTTCTTAATATTTGTCATAAAACCAGTTAATCTCATTTTAAACTTAGGCAATTTTATAACGTAACTTGCATCTAAACTTGAAACTTCTTCACTAGTTAAATCATTTGTAATAGCATTACTTTTTCTAGCATTAACAAAAGTATTTCTTAAGTTAGGCGCTTTAGTCATATAGGCTCCATTAAAATCTAAGAACTGCTGACCAGTAATTTTATAAGTAAACCCTCCTTTGAATCCAAAATTTTCAAAAGTTTCAGTTTTCCCTTTTCCGAAAGATGTGGTTGGATAAAAACCGGTTCTATACAAACCTTCTCTTTGGTATTCTGAACGAGAAAAAGATTGTGCTAAATAGAAATCTGTTTTCTTGTATGAAAATTTAAATTGTGTAAACGCGTCTACAACAGTAGCATATAATTTATAGTTATATCCAAAAACATCACCTTCACCAACTTGAGCATTTGGGTTATTTAAATCATATTGAGAAATTTCAGGTCCGATATTAAAACCATCTGCATTTAAAACATAATCTGCACCTAATAAATCTTCTATAATTGTATAATTTGTAGAGCTTAAATTTTTGAATGAAACACCGGCATTCAACTTAATATTATCAGATAAATCTGAAAACAAAATAGAATTTGCTGATAATTGTTTGTCATCTACACGCTGTTCCGTTAAAAAAGCAGCGGCACCAGTAGTACTATTTGCATTGGCTAAATACAATTCATCCCAATTAATTTGAGAATTTTGTAAAAAATAATCTGTTGGATTTACGCCTGGTGTTAATTTATCAGGGTTATTATTGAAATAACTTGGTAAATTTTGGTAGTAGGTTGGATTTGGATTATTAGCTCCTGGAAACTCTAATCTATTTCTTCCAGTAGAACCAGTTTGATAAGCTACATTCGTATTAATTGTAGTTTTATCACTTGGCTTCCAATAGTGACTTAAAATCACCATAGGTTCTTCTATATTTCGATCCGATGAATTTCTTTTTTTTCCATTTTGGTATCCCCATTGCGGATTGTATTTGAAACCTTTTAAATTTGCAACCTCATCCGTAATCGCTGTATTTGTACCTCTATTGTTTTGTGCATAAATAGACGTAATATTTAAACTATGTTTTTCATTAAATCTTTTTTCAACACTTGCGAATAATGAATTTGCAGCGTAATCAGTTCCTTCAAAAAAGCCTTCTTTAGCCCATCTTCTTCCACCTGAAATACTAAAAGCCCAACCATTATCCATTAAACCCGAATTAATAGTTGCCATAGATCGCCAAGAATAGTTCGTATTAGTCCCTGAAACAGAAATTCTATTTCCTTTTCTATATAAAGATGCTCTTGTATTAATTTCTTGTGTTCCTAAAATACTTCCAAAAGTATAATCTGAAGGCGCTGTACCTAAAGTAAACTCCTGATTTCTAGTTACATCATTCAAACCACCCCAATTTCCAAATTGTGGTCTACCATCTAAAATCTTATTCATAGTAATACCATTTATCATAGTAGTACCATATTCACTATCTAAACCACGAATTCTAAATCTTGCAGCTCCCCAATTAAAGGCAGCAGCTTGTTGGTAAGCATCTCTTGAAGACTGTAATAAGCCTGATGTACTTTCAGAACCACTAGAATCGTCTCCTAAATCATTTTCCGTAATAGTTACTAAACTCAACTGTTGTTCAACAGTAATATCTTCCTCTAAAAATAGCATACCAATATCTAAAGTTTCACCTGCAACCACTTCAATGGAGAAGTTCTGTTTGTTATACCCTTCCACTGAAACTTCTAAAATTTGACTACCCACTTGAACTTCTTTTAGCAAAAATTCACCTGAATTGTTAGTAGAAACAAATTGTCCATTAGACTGAATCATAACTTTTACGCTTCCCAAAGGGTTTTGCGATTTAGAATCAACTACCTTTCCTTTAACAGTTGATTGATTTTGAGCCATTACAAAAATAGCTTGAAATAAAAATAAAAGACTTAATGCAAGTTTTTTCATACTTTATTATTAATTAATACTTTACGTTTTTTTTTAGCTTAAACTAAAAAGCCGACAAATGTACAACATTTAAATATTATTATTTACCTTTGGCCTCGATTTTGCATTAATATTTAATCATAATTTAATCCCGAACATGAAAATTAAACCATTTTACAGCATTTTAGCAGTTGTTTTTTTTGTTAGTGTAAGTTTTGCGCAAGAGAAAAAAAACTATATGGTTAACACCATTGCTTTCTACAATTTAGAAAACTTATTTGATACCATTAATGACCCAACCATAAACGATGAAGATTTCATTTATACGCCTCAAAACTATAAAGACAAACTTCAAAAACTAGAACGAGTTATTTCTCAAATAGGAACTGGAGCCGAACAAAAAAATTCACCAGTAATATTAGGTGTAGCTGAAATAGAAAACAGACAAGTTTTAGAAGATTTATGTAAACAACCCCTTCTAAAAGCAAAAGGATACGCCGTAATTCATTTTGATTCTCCAGATCGAAGAGGGATTGATACAGGATTCTTATATCAAAAAACACACTTTTCACCTACTAGCTACAAAAACTACCCTTTAGTGGTTACAGAAGATGCTACAGACAAAAAAGCAAAAGATAAAGAAAAGGTTGAAGACACCGACGATAATGTAATTGACACGAAAACAAAACGTATCTACACCCGTGATCAAATTTTAATGACAGGTTTATTAGATGGTGAAGAAATGCACTTTATTGTAAACCACTGGCCTTCTCGAAGAGGCGGAGAAAAAAGAAGTAGCCCATTACGTGAAGCCGCTGCAGCTTTAAATAAAAAAATTATCGACTCCCTTCAAGCTATCAACCCTAATGCTAAAATTTTTACCATGGGAGATTTAAACGACGGACCTTTTAACAAAAGTATCAAACAAGTTTTAGGTGCTAAAGGTGACGAAAAGGAAGTAAAACCTTTAGGATTATACAATCCCGCTGAAAAAATGTTAAATAAAGGGATTGGAACTTTAGCTTTTAGAGATTCTTGGGATTTCTTTGATCAAATCATTATTTCTGAACCTTTACTTCGAAAAGATTATTCTTCATGGAGATATTGGAAAGCTGGAGTTTATAACGCTCCCTTTATGATTCAACAAACGGGACAATATAAAGGATATGCTCTAAGAAACAGCTCTACCGGACCTGGATATTCGGATCACTTTCCTTCTTATATTTATCTTATCAAAGAAGCTAAAAAATAAAATAAAACAACCGCCTCTCTTAAAAGAAGCGGTTTTTTTATTGTTGTTGGTTTCGAAAAATCAATGTAAATTCGTGAAACATTTTAATTTCAATACTATGTCAGTCACACCACCTTTCAACTTAAATAAATGGATAACAGAAAATCGTCATCTTTTAGTGCCGCCTGTAGCCAACAAAAACTTATATATAGATTCGGGCGATTATATTGTTATGATTGTAGCCGGACCGAATGCTCGAAAAGATTATCATTATAATGAAACAGAAGAACTTTTCTATCAATTAGAAGGAGAAATAACTGTTTACATTCAAGAAGACGGAAAAAAGAAAGCCATGCATCTTTCTGCTGGCGATATGTTTTTATTACCTGCAAAAGTCCCACATTCTCCAAATCGTTCAGAAAACTCAATGGGTTTAGTGATCGAAAAAAAACGAAATCATTTAAATGTAAAAGATGGCTTACTTTGGTATTGCGACACTTGCAACCACAAACTTCATGAAGTATATTTCGAACTAAACAACATCGAAAATGATTTCTTAACGCATTTTAAAGACTTTTACACCTCTGAAACAAAAAGAACCTGTGAAAAATGTGGTACGGTAATGGAAAGTCATCCAAATTTTGTAAAATAAACAAGGATCTTGATCTAAGATTTTATGCCGTATGAATTCAAATCAATTTATTATATTTGCATAATTATAACAAAAACTCATAAAAAAGTTACATATGTCAACAATAGCCATTCAATTCGGGATGACCGAAGCACTTGAAAAACTAGGCCTTAAAGCTATTAATTTAGGATCTTCTACAGGTTCTGATAATTTTGCAAATGGTGAAATTATTGAAAGTTATTCTCCAGTGGACGGAAGTTTAATTGGGAAAGTAACCACTACAACTAAAGAGGATTATGAAAAAGTGATGGCAGCGGCAACAGCGGCTTTTCCTATCTTCAGAGCTATGCCTGCTCCTCAACGTGGCGAAATTGTACGTCAGTTTGGAAATAAATTAAGAGAGCTAAAAGAACCACTTGGGAAATTAGTGTCTTACGAAATGGGAAAATCCCTTCAAGAAGGTTACGGTGAAGTACAAGAAATGATTGACATTTGCGATTTCGCAGTAGGTTTATCACGTCAATTAAACGGACAAACTATTCCTTCTGAGCGACCAGGACATGTGATGAGAGAACAATGGCATCCCATTGGAGTAGTCGGAATTATTTCTGCTTTCAATTTCCCAGTTGCGGTTTGGGCATGGAATACGGCATTAGCATGGATTTGTGGAGACGTTTGTGTATGGAAAGCTTCTGAAAAAGCGCCATTATGTTCTATTGCTTGTCAGAATATTATCGCTGCTATTTTAAAAGAAAACAACTTACCAGAAGGAATCTCTTGTATTATTAACGGAGATTACAAAGTAGGTGAAATGATGACTACAGATGTAAGAATCCCATTAATTTCTGCAACAGGCTCAACAAGAATGGGAAGAATTGTGGGTGCAACAGTAGCACAACGATTCGGAAAATCTTTATTAGAATTAGGTGGAAACAACGCAATCATTATCACTCCAACTGCCGATTTAAAAGTAGTAGTTCCAGGAGCGGTATTCGGTGCGGTTGGAACAGCTGGACAAAGATGTACTTCTACTCGACGTTTAATCATTCACGAAAGTGTGTACGATAAAGTAAGAGATGCGATTGTTGGTGCTTACGGGCAATTAACGATTGGAAATCCATTAGATCAAAAAAATCATATCGGTCCACTTATCGATACTGATGCAGTAAATACGTATTTAGCTGCGATTGAAAAAGCTAAAGCTGAAGGTGGAAAAGTATTAGTGGAAGGTGGCGTTTTATCTGGAGAAGGTTACGAATCTGGATGTTATGTAAAACCAGCTATTATTGAAGCTGAAAATCATTTCGAAATTGTACAACACGAAACGTTTGCTCCAATTTTATATTTAATGAAATATGAAGGAGAAGTAGAAAACGCGATTGACAAACAAAATGGTGTGGCGCAAGGTTTATCTTCTGCAATTATGACAAACAGCATGAAAGAAGCAGAAAAATTCTTATCATTCGCTGGTTCTGACTGTGGAATTGCTAACGTAAACATCGGAACTTCTGGTGCAGAAATTGGTGGTGCTTTCGGTGGAGAAAAAGAAACTGGTGGTGGAAGAGAATCGGGTTCAGATGCTTGGAAAGTATACATGAGAAGACAAACTAATACAGTTAACTACTCTGATCAATTGCCTTTAGCACAAGGAATTAAATTTGATTTATAGAATTTAGTAAATAGTAAAAAGTGATTAGTAAATAGTCGTTTTTAGATATAAAAAACCCTGCAAGCATAATGTTTGCAGGGTTTTTTAATTATTGACACATTGACCAATTGACTCATTGGCTAATTATTTAGTTTTCTTAACATATTGCGTTAAAATAACAATATGCTGGTTTTCTACTCTACCTTCAATTTGATTGGGATTGTCCCAAACCAATTTAATGTTATGAACGGCTGCACCACGTTTTGCAGTAAATGTTGCCCCTTTCACATCTAAATCTTTAATTAAAACTACAGAATCACCGTCTAATAAAATATTTCCGTTAGAATCTTTGTGGATGATTTTTCCTTCCTCATCTTCATCTTCTCCAGTTGCTTTTGCCCATTCTAAAGCGTCTTCATCTAAATACATCATCTCTAATAAATCATGATTTTTTAAACGAGCCAACATTCTCCAAGATACAATTTGAACAGGTAAATTCTCATTCCACATGCTATCAGACAAACGGGTCCAATCGTTGGCGTTCATCAAGTCTTTATTTTCAATTTGATCTTTTAATGATTTTGTGATTAAAATACAATTTTCTGGAATGGCTTCTGTTTTTGGTTCCACAATGTAAACAACTAGGTTTTCATCACTTCCGCTAATTTCACAAACCGAACCACTTCTGTCTTTTAATCTCTTTTCGGTAACTATACTCATCTATAAGTTGAATGAGGCACCAATTTGAAAAACAAACTGATTATTATATTTACCAAAAACACCTGGAGTTGAATCATATTCAGCAATTGGAAGAGCTGCTTCTGTATACACACCAAAACCATCAGTAAAAAAATATCTAAAACCTAAATGAGCACCAAAATTTCTAGTTCCTAAATTCAAACCAGGATACACATCCATATTATCTTGCAAACCAATCACATTTCCTAAATTGGCATTAAAACGTACTTTCACATCCGCTCTATCTTTAAATTCCGGCTTGTATTCCTGACCTAATACAGAGATTTTATCTGCATTTAACATATAACTCGCAGAAAATCCGAAAGACATATTTTCACCAATTCCATAATCATTTGTTACGGCTATACCCGTTCCACCATCCTGAAGTAAAGCGCCAATTTGCAATTTCACATCATCTTTTCCCTTATAAGCTTGTGCATTAGCTAACAAACCTAAACCTAAGCATAGGATACTAACAATTTTTTTCATTTTAGATACTTTTTAAAATTCAAGCAAAAGTAAGAAATATTTAACATTTCTTGAGGAAAAGCCGTAATAAATATCCATAAAACTAAAATAAATTTACAAAAAGAAACAGCATAAAGTTTTGCTTATCAAACGTTTATTAAAATTAATAACTGTAAAATCCTAAAACCAAAAATTATGAAAAAAATTATTTTATCATTAGCGATTATCGTAACAACTTTATTTTCTTGTTCCACAGATGATGTAACTACTTTTGAACCAAAAACAACACAATCATCACTATCTAACAAAAATCTTGATGAATTCTACTTAAGCCTAAGAGACACAACTGGCAGAGGAATGGATACGATCATCGAATCTGTAAATCCAAAACCAATAAAACCATAAATAAAAAGTAATCTTACACTCCTTTTTTATATTTTTGTATAGATGAGGAAATTTATTACTATACTATTGACTTTTTTTTTATTGCTTTCTTGCCAAGAAAAGGAAGCAATAAAAAAAATTAACGAGAAAATAAATTACAAATTAAAAACAAAATCTACTTATACAGATTTAAAAGGTATTGAAAAAGACCTAGGCTCAATAAATTATGACACCATCACAAGAAATTATTATGATTTATTGTCTGATAAGTATTATGATTTAGAAAAATTTGAGGATTATTTAAGATTAAGCAATCATATTTATTACCATTCCAAAAAAATTGAAGATACGATTGGGATAATAGAAGGACTTTGTAAAAAAGGCGCCTATTTTTCAAATACATACAAACTTGATAGTATGTATTTTTATTATACCAAAGCAGAAAAATACGCCATAAAGACAAGGAGTAAGCATTTATTAGGTACGATTTATTTAAACAAAGCTATTATCAATCAAAACTTAAACGATTATTATAATTCTGAAAAGATTTCATTTGAAGCTTTAAAAATTTTAAAAAACAAATCGGATTATTATTTACTTTATAACACTTACTTAAATATTGGATATGCTGCACAAAACCAAGATGATACTAGTGAAGCGATTAAAAACTACAATAAAGCACTCCAAGTAACTGACAAAATAAGCAATAAATCAGTAGTACTATCCTTGAAAGCACAAGTCTATTATTATTTTTGCTTACTAGAAGATAAAAACAAAAATTACAGTTCTGTTTATAAATATGCGAAAAAAGGGTTAGCTCTAGATGATTTCAGAACAAATGATGTACATATTTTCTGCAATTTAAACAATTGTTTAGGATATGCACTATTTAAGCTAAACAACAAAAATGCCATTTCATATTTATTAGAAACCTTAAAAATAGCAAAAGAAAACAATAACATTTTAGCAATTAACACCTCAAACCTATATTTAAGTGAATATTATCTAGCATATCAGGATTACACACAAGCTAATTATTTTGCAAAACAGGCACTTGAAATTTCAACAAAAAACAGTTTAACTACTGACAGACTAAATGCCTTGTTACTTTTAGCTAAATCAAATCCAAACGTAGCAGCTCAATTTTTTGAAAAGTATAAAAAAGTATCAGACAGTACCATTACAATAGAAAGACAAACTAGAGAAAAGTTTGCCAGAATTGATTATGAAACGAATGAAATTATAACAGAAAAAGAAAACATACAAAAAGAAAAAGAAAACATATTACAACAATTATGGTCCATTTTAGTACTTGGTATATTTATTATTTTAACCTTGCTTCTTTTCTATTTTATAAAATCTAGAAACATCAAAAATAAAGAATTACGTTTTATACAAGAACAACAGAACTCTAGAGAAGAAATCTATGATTTGATGTTAAATCAACAAAAACGGATTGAAGAAGGAAAATATCAAGAAAAAAACAGAATTTCTCAAGACTTACATGACGGAGTTATGGGAAAACTAACCGCAATCAGGTTAAATTTATTCATACTTAAAAAGAAAAAAGACACAGAAACCATTGAAAAATGCTTACCATTTATTGATGATATTCAAAATATTGAGAAAGAAATCCGACAAATTTCACACGATTTAAATCAAAATGTATTTGTTGATAATGTAACTTTTGTTTCCATTGTTGAAAGTTTGTTCGTTATGATAAAAGGACATTCTGATATCGATTTTAAATTAACTGTAGACGAAAATATCGATTGGGAATCGATTCCAAATAATAGTAAAATAAATGTGTATAGAATTATTCAGGAAGCGTTGCAAAATATAGACAAATACGCTAAAGCCACTAAAGTACAAATCAACATGAACAAAGTGGAAGATAAAACTCAAATAACGATTACAGATAATGGAATTGGCTTTTCCGTAGAACAAGAAAAGAAAGGAATTGGCTTGCGAAACATGAAAAAAAGAATGGCAGAAATAAATGGAGAATTCACCATAACATCAACCTTACAAAAAGGAACAACAATTCAGTTGTTGTTTTAAATATTTTATATACTTTTATATGATGAAATCCACCAATGCAACTATACTATTAGTAGACGATCATCCTGCCATATTAAGTGGATATCTTTCTGTTTTAAATTTTAATGAAAGAAACATTGAACTTGTCCCAACATTTTCAAACAATTGCGAACAAGCCTACAATGAAATAACTAAAAAAGAACAAGAAAATTATTTTGATTTTATTTTTTTAGATCGAAGCTTACCACCCTATCCCGAAATGAATATTAGATACGGGGAAGATTTAGCAATTTTAGCAAAAAAACATCAAAAAAAAGCTAAAATAATTATGCTCACCGCGCACTATGAAGCCTTTATTATTTACGATATCCTTTTTAATGCAAAACCCAACGGACTAATTATAAAAAGTGATGCCAGTGGCGATGTACTTTTAGACGCCTTTCATGATGTTTTAGACAACAAAACTTTCTATAGTACAACTGTGATTGAAAACATGAAACAATTACTTTCCAAAGAAGAGTATCTAGACAGCACCAACCGACGAATTATTGTACTTTTATCTCAAGGATTTAAAAACAAAAGTATTGGTTTACAACTAGGTATTAGTGAAAGTGCCGTGGAAAAAAGAAAGGCAAAAATTAAAGATTTTATATTAACTAATCGCTGTTCTGATGAGGACTTAATAGCTGAAGCAAAAAAACTTGGTTTTATTTAATGAAAATTTAACATTTAATACGGTTTTTCTGTATCTAAGATTCAAAAAAAAAACATACCTTTGATTATATTTTTATATAAACGGGGGTTTAATGTAAAATGAAACTCGTTAATTTTCGGATTAACGGGTTTTTTTTATGCTTCAACTAAAATTTAACATTTACTGAGGCAATGCCGTACAGTCGATCCAAAATTTAAATTTATCTTTGAGTATATTTTTATATAAACGGGGGTTTATAGAAGTTAAACTCGTTAGTCATTGTGCTAACGAGTTTTTTTTATTCCTAAATAAAACTTTAACATTTGATGCGGAATTGCCGTACTTTAAATCCGAAATTTAAAATTATCTTTGAGTATATTTTTATATAAACGGGGGTTTATAGAAGTTAAGCTCGTTAGTCATTGTACTAGCGAGTTTTTTTTATTCCTAAAATAAACTTTAACATTTGATGCGGAATTGCCGTACTTTAAATTCGAAATTTAAAATTATCTTTGAGTATATTTTTATATAAACGGGGGTTTTATAGAAGTTAAACTCGTTAGTCATTGTGCTAACGAGTTTTTTTTATTCCTAAAATTAAACTTTAACATTTGCTGAGGCAAAACCGTACTTTAAATTTAAAATTTAATTTTATCTTTGACTATATTTTTATATAAACGGGGGTTTATAAAAACTAAACTCGTTAGTCACGTTGCTAACGAGTTTTTTTTGGTCTCAATTAAACTTTAACATTTACTGAGGTATTACCGCAACAACTATTGTAAATAATAGTATACTTTTGAATATATTTTTATTTGAATTTTGGGGGTTTAAGTAAAAAGCTCGTTAATACAAAAGTTAACGAGCTTTTTTTATGGGTTAATAATATCAAAAGTTTCTACCTTGTTCTGTTGGATATAAACTAACTAATGAATCACTTTGCCAAAATGCTTTAGAATCAATATCTAAAATAGTGAGTACACCTTTAAAAGCAGCGCCCGTATCTAAATTCCAAACAGAATGTTTAGCAAGTGGTGGTACAATTTCTGCTTTAGAAACAGGTGTATGTCCAATATAAATTTCATGGTACAATTTCAATCGATTCGGATAGGTATTAGAATTTTTTTCTATTCGATCATCCAAACATAAAGCCATTTCCCAAAGGGTTCTATCCCAATATAATAGTTTTGGAAAATATTCCATAGCCACACCATTCAAATTCGTAAAACCAGCATGCACAAACAACCTATTTTGATCATCTATGTAATAATTGCGTAGTGATTTTAAAAATTCAACATGTTGCTGTTTTTTTACTGCTGACACGCTAAGATAAGCATCAGCCGTGGCTTTTCCTCCATGTTTAAACCACATGGCTTCATTAAAATTTTCTTTTCGATGTTCCAGCCAATCTAAAAGCAATTCATCGTGATTACCTCTCATAAAAAAACAAAGTTGCGTTTGAGATAAATCAATTAAAAAATCTAAAACATCAGGGGATTCACTCCAACCGTCCACATAATCTCCTAAAAAAATAAGCGTATCATCAGGGCGAACGTCTGCCCTATTCAAAACCTGAACTAAAGCTCGTAATCCACCATGAATATCACCTAAAACGAAAGTTCGTTTCATAAAATTAAATTTTCACAAACGTACAAATAATACAACGAAAGTTAAACCTATTATTTGTTAGGAATTTAACAGAAGAAATAGTTACCTTTGTATTTTAATTCAATCTAAATAAGTACGTGAGTAATTCAACTGCTGCTTTACTAAAAAAAGGTCAAAAAGCCATTATCACAGATATAAATATAGACGAAATTCCATTGAAATTAATTGAAATGGGATGTTTGCCTGGCAATACTATAGAATTAATTCAAATTGCTCCTATGGGCGATCCCTTATTTTTTAATGTTAATGATGCTAAAGTAGCCATTAGAAAAAAAACTGCTACTTCGATTTACATAAGCACCGAATCTATAAAATAAATGACTCCAAACACGATAAAAGTTGCGCTAATTGGGAATCCAAATGTGGGAAAAACTTCGGTTTTTAATCAATTAACAGGATTGAACCAACAAGTGGGTAATTATCCAGGAATTACGGTTGATAAAAAAACTGGAATTTGTAAAATCAATCAAATTACCCGTGCTAAAATAATAGATTTACCAGGAACCTATAGTTTAAATGCCAATTCTATTGATGAAAATGTAGTTATAGAATTACTTTTAAATAAAAATGATGAAGATTTTCCAGATGTTGCTATCGTAGTAACTGAAGTAGAAAATCTAAAACGAAACTTATTACTTTTTACTCAAATAAAAGACCTAGAAATTCCAACGTTACTTATAATAAATATGAGTGACCGAATGAAACAAAAAGGGATTGAATTGGATATTCCTTTTTTAGAAAGCGCTTTAAAAACTAAAATTGCTTTAATCAGTTCAAGAAAAAATATTGGAATTGATTCGATTAAAGAATTAATATTAAATTATAAATCACTGTCAACAGAACCGTGTTTAAATGCGAGTTCTATAGATGAAGAATATTTTAACCGATTAAGAAAGGCGTTTCCCAATCAATTAGTTTACAAATTATGGTTGGTAATTACGCAAGATGTTAATTTCTTAAACTTAGAACGTAATGAAATCGAAAACAACTTTACCCGTTCGCACACCGAATTAAAAAAATTACAACAAAAAGAAACCATAAAACGCTATCAATTTATCAATGACACCTTAAAAGTGGGTCAGAAAATTGACAAAACCAAAGCTACTGATTTCCAAAGCACCTTAGACAATATTTTGACACACAAAGTATTTGGTTACCTGATTTTCTTTGGGATTTTATTGCTAATTTTTCAATCTATTTTTGATTGGAGTAGCATTCCAATGGATTTTATTGACACCACATTTTCAAAATTCAGTGCACTAACCAAAGAAAACTTACCGCAAGGAAAATTCACCGATCTATTATCAGACGGAATCATCCCTGGCATTGGTGGTATCATCATATTTATTCCGCAAATTGCTTTCTTGTTTCTATTTATTTCCGTTTTAGAAGAAAGTGGTTATATGAGTCGTGTC
>CAZULO010000009.1:0-34223 GCA_964621245.1 uncultured Flavobacterium sp. | reverse complement strand
GTAGTAGAAACAGGAACTTTTGACGAAGCAACTCGTACAATTGAGTATGTTGGCGTTAATACGTTCTTTATTCCAGGTAACGATATTACATTAAGAAATGAAATTCAAACTTACTCAGGAATATTAGTAACTATGTTTATTGAGGACTATAATGGTAAAATCTATTGTTTAGGCTCGCAAAATGGATGCGATGTCATGACTTTAGTAAATGGAAGTGATAGTCAAGGTTTCCAAGTTACTGTAAATTCAAAAGAAAAAGAGCCAATGTATGAGCTTGGTGCAGCTGGAATTACAGTTTATAAAACCGCTATATTGCCTTTAACTTAAAAAACCTAAAACCCACTCTATAAGGGTGGGTTTTTTATAAAAAATTCGTATGCATATTTTAAGAAAAAATACACCCCCCGCTTTTGAAATTGTACCACGCAAGGTATTAGATATTTCAAAGGCTTACTTTTTTCATTTAAAAAATGAATACACAAATGATACTCAAATAGTTGAAAGTTCAGTAGTTTTATTACCAAATGAAAATTACAAAATTACCATGCTAAATTTTCCAAATGGTAAAATAAACGAAAAAATATCTTTTGAGTTGAAAGAAGAAACTACAAATGAAATCGTATTAATAGGTCAACTTATGATTGTAGATGAGAATGAAGTGGTGCAGGATTTTAGCAAAAAAACAAATTTAAAATATAGTCGATAATGGCAAAGAGTAGTAAAGTCGAAATCGTAAAAATGTCCGCTTATGAGACTGGAATTGAAAAGCCAGCAGTCGGCACGAAATATACACTTAACGGAAAAGATAACGAAAATTTTAAACGTTATCAAGATGCCTATGACGATAGTCCAACAAATGCTTTTATTATAAAGACTATTGTAAACTATATTATTGGAGATGGACTTACTGATAAAAGTGGAAATATAAACCCGCACGAATTTATTACTAAGCAAGATTTGAGATTAATTTGCCACGACTTTAAATTGTTTGGTTCGGCTTTCCCTCAAATTATAAACTTTCAAAAGAAACCTATAAAAATAAAACACACACCCGTTATGAGAATGGGATTGAATATTCAAACCAACTCAAGGATGAGTGATTTTATGGAAGTGAATGGTTTTTGGTGGTGCTGGGACTACAAAAGAAAATTCGAGTTTATCCCTAAATTTTACCCAATGTTTAATAAATTGGAAAATGAAAATCCAATTGAAATAATGCATATTAAACAATTATCAAGCGAGCCTTATTTTCCTTATCCTGATTGGTTTAGTGGTTTGAAAAGCGCAAAGATTGAAAGCGCTTTGATTGACGATGCTATTAACCACGTGCAAAGAGGATTTCAAGGTAAAACCATTATTAATGTTAATAGTGGTTCTATGATGTCGGAGGATGAAAAAGAAGCTATTAAAAAACAAATAGGAAATGAATATACAGGAACTGAAAATGGCGATGGCGTTATTATTTCTGTAAATGAAGGTGCAGAAGATGCTATTGTAGTTGATACAATTGAGCCACGTGGTAGAAATGACCAATTTGTAACTTATGATGAGGTTGCTGAGATTAAACTAATGGCTGCGCATTCAGCTATGAATATTTTATTTCAAAGACCAGGCTCGAGTGGTTTCTCAAATAATGCCGATGAGATAGCAACCGCTACCGATTCGCTTTATTTAGGGGTTGTAAATCCAATGCGTGAAATATTATTGGATAATTTAAGCCAAATTTTCAAGAAAATAAACCCTTTATGTGAGTTGGATTTCGTGAATTTTAAACAAGAAAAAGCAATTATAAATGAGTAAGTATCTTATAACAATAGAAGATGTCGCTTTATTAAGTGGTTTCGATGGGAATATCGATAATGATTCGATAAATCCGTTTATATTTATGGCGCAGCGCAATGATATTAAGCGAATTTTAGGTAATAATCTATACAATAAGATAGTTGACGACTACGAAAATAACAACTTAACAGGTGATTATTTAGATATTTATAGCAATTATATAACTATTATACAGGCTTATTACACTTGCTCTTACTATATTCGTTTAGGAATTGCTAAGGTTTCACAAAATGGACTTTATTTGGTAACTCCAGAAAAAACGGAACAGCTTACAGATGACGAAAGAAATAAAAAAGCTGATTTATACGAAAAATTAGCGGTTGGTTTAGAGATTAAATTCTTTGAATATTTAGATGAATTGAATTTACCTGAAAGACCGGCACCAAGTAACACAAATGCAAAATCTAACTTTAATTGGATGAGACCATGTCGCAACAAATAATAAACATATCTACTCCTGACGATGGCTTAGGGGATGCTTTGAGAAATGGTTTTGATAAAACAAACCAAAATTTCTCAGAATTATACAATAGCAAAGTCGATAAGATAACGGGCAAAGGGTTAAGTGAAAATGATTTTACAAATTCCGATAAATCAAAGTTAAACGGAATCGAAGCGGGAGCGCAAGTAAACGTGCAAGCCGACGCTGCTGAAACCGATCCTTTGTCACCAAGCTATATACAAAATTTACCGCCTTCGCTTTATTCGGCAGTCGGGCATTTTCATTATTCAGATTTAGCAACGCAAACAGCACCTTTAGCGGTTGTAGCGAATGTAGCTAAGAAGTTAACAAACGATACTTTAGGAGTTAATACAGAATTGGACTTCGCTCCTTATGCTGTGCCTACTGTATGGGATAACGTTCAAAACTCTTTTGTATTTTCTAATTTAGATTTAGGAGATAGTGCAAGCCTTAGACTTGATTTATCAATTTCAACAACAGCCGCAAACCAAACAATTGAGTTATATTTAAAATTTGGAGTTGGCACAGCTTCGGAATATGTTTTGTTTATTGATAGTTGGAATGAAAAAAGTACGGTTACTTTTAAACACTTTTTGAAAACTATTGATTTTTCAATTGATAATCAAGATTGGCAAAATGCCCCTGCGGAATTATTCATTTTATCAGATGCAAATGCAAGCGTAAAAGTAAACGGGTTTTACGTTCCGATAATTAGAAAATCTGTTAATATAATTGATTTCAATACTGACCCTTTGAAACTCGACAAAGTTTCAACTGCTGGCGTTGAGCGTGCTTATATCATTAATACTGATGGTTCGCAAGGCACAAAGGCTACGAGTGATTTTAAAGATGTAATCGAAGGCTATTTCAACGGAACTAATTTTTACACAGACGCTTTATTTACAAATTTGATAACGACTGAAAGTGGTAAAATTTATATAAACCTTGCCGTTACACCAGCAACGCAATACCGTTGGAGTGGTTCGGCTTATGTGCAGATTGGTGGTGGTGGAGATTTGAAAGTTTTACATAAAAATCACATTTCAGGAATTTCTGTGGTAAATAATCCAAATTTTACAGCCAAATATGCTTATGGAGTTTTAATTCCTGCGGGTACAATTCAAGTTGGAGATTTTATTGATATTGAAGTTTCTTTTGTAAAAGTGTCAGGAGGTAATGCAGAATTATATGGCGGTATTAATATAAACACTATTGATTCTTTAGCGGGGGCAACTGTTTTAGGTTCTACATATGTTACTTCTACAACATCTGTATATTCTAAAATTCAAAGAAGTTTAGTCGTTAAAAATTCTGCGCTAACTGAAATTTTACATCAAGGCACATTCTCTTTTACGAGTTGGAGTTTTGCAAACACAGGCGGAAATAAAAATATAGACTGGTCAACGGACAAATATATAGTAATTTCTATTGTAAACAATGGAGCGACAGATGCAACGTGGAGAATGTCTTCGATTATAATTACAAAAAAATAAGGCTATGAAAATATTTTCTCTAATAAAAACGGATAACTCTTTTGGAGGTAATTTCTACGAAAAAGACATAGTTGATGGGTTTAATTATGCTGAAATGATTTATGATAAAAATTTCATCAATCCAATTTGGAATGGTACAGAATGGATTGAAGGAGCAACTCCAGAAGAAATTGCAGAAGCGAATAGACAAAAAGTTCCGCAAACAATATCGGCAATGCGTTTAAAACTTCAATTATTTGATATGGGAATTACAGACCAGGATATATTTGACGACATCGATTCTATTCCAGAGACTATGTTCTCAACTGCCGATAAAGAGAAGGCAAAAATTAAATATAAAACCTCAACAAGTTTTGAAAGAACAAATGGAGAATTAAACTTTGTTGCAACAATGGAAGGTTTAACTCAAGAGCAAGTTGACGAAATTTTTATTAACGGAAATTTATTATAATATGGGAGTTATTTTATTTTTAGTAGCTTATTTACTATTTTTACCTTTAACAATTTTTAACGCCTTAAACGTTAGAAAAAAAGGCTATTTTTTAGACACCGCTATTAATATTGATAGATTTGGAAATAGAGAATTTAGATTTTCACTAAACAAATATTTAATTAAAAAGAATAGTCCATTTCATTTTGGAGATATAAACGAAACTATTTCAAGCGTTTTAGGTAAAAATCAAAGGTTCGGACACCTTACAAAGTTCGGTAAAATTATTTGTAAAATCTTAGACACAATAGATAAAAATCATTGTGAAAAATCAATTCAATGGTAGTATATGGTTAATTTCATTCAAGAAAATTGGCAAATAGTTGTCGGTTTCGTAGGTAGTATTTTTGCTTATTTTGGTGGGCGTAAAATTAAAAAAGCAGAAGAAACAAAAAGCACAAGCGATGCACTTACATCGATGCAAGCAACTTATGACACGTGGGTTAACGATTTAAAATTACGTTACGACGAGTTAAAAGACGATATTAAGCAATATAGAGATGAGCAATTAACTTTAAGAAGTGAAATAGTACAACTGCGTCAAGAAAATAACGATTTACGTAAAGAGTTAAAAGATTGGGAAGGTAAATATATCAAATTAAAAAAAGAGTTTGAAACTTATAAATCTGAAAATTAATGAGAAATATTAAATACATAGTAATACATTGCACTAATTAATATTTTTTTTGTATATTTGTAAAAAAAATAAAATGAATTATAAAATTTACAAAATACAAAGAATAGATACTTTAGATATTGTTTATATAGGAATAACAAAAAATAAATTAAATGTTAGATTTTCTCAACACTTTAGAGAATCAAAAAACAACAAAAGAAAAGTTAATTATTTTAAAAAATATAGAACTTTATTAAAAATAGAGTTGATAAAAGAAAACATATCGTCATTAAAAGAAGCAAATGATTTAGAGATTTTTTATATAAAATATTATAAAAATAAAGGTTTTGATTTATTAAACGCTACCGATGGAGGTGACGGAACTTTAAATTTACAATCTTGGAATAAAGGATTAAAATGTACTTATAAAGACAAATTAATAAATAATAGTCCTAATTCAAAAAAAATATATTGTTATGATATAAATGGTTTTTTAATAAATGAATTTAATTCAATAAAAAAAGCAAGTGAATTTACTAATGTCCCAAGAAGTGCAATAAAAAATATAGCTGATTTAAAGAAAAGATGCGTTACATATAAAGGATATTCTTTTAGATACTTTAAGATAGAAAAAATAGAAATAAAAAAAATTTATAAAAAAGAAAGATTAGAAAATGTAAGAATTGGAAAATTAAAAAATGCAAAAAAAGTATGTGTTATTGATAAATTAAATAATGTTTATTACACTTTTGATAATTATATAGAATGTTCAAAATCTTTAAAAATTAATAAAAATACTTTATCAACATATTTTAGTATTTCAAAAGAAACAAAAAAATACAAATTTTATTATGAATAAAAGAGACGTGAAATATTTAGTTTTGCATTGCACAGCAGGACCAGCAACACAAACTACAAAAGCAATAAAAGATTATTGGAAAAATAACTTAGGTTGGAAAAGTGTAGGTTATCATTATTTAATTAGCGCAGATGGTACTATTGAACAATTAGCACAAGAAAGCGAAATAACAAACGGAGTAGCTGGGTTTAATTCTGTTTCTATTCACATAAGTTATAAAGGCGGTGTAGACGCAAATAATAAACCAAAAGATACAAGAACCCCACAACAAAAAGAAAGCATATTAAAGATATTAAAAAAATTAAGAAAGCGTTATCCAAAAGCTATAATTCAAGGGCATAAAGATTTTGGAGCAAAAAAAGCGTGTCCGAGTTTTGATGCAAAGACAGAATACAAAGGTTTATAAAACAAAAAAACCGCTCTAAATTAATAGGGCGGTTTTTATTTGAAACTTTTTCACGTCTGACTTGCAATACTATCACAAGTGCTGTTTTACATTAATTATTAATCCGTACCAAGGGTTATTAAAAATAAATGCGTTTTACTTCGACACAAATATACAACTTTATTTTAAATAAAAAAGCGAGAAATAAAATAAATCTCGCTTTTCAAAACTAAACTAAAACCATGAAAAAACTAACTAACTCTGAACTTCGAGATTCAATAATCAATTTTGATACACAAATATAATACTTTTTTATTAATTGTAACATTTTTTAACTAAATTTGTTTAAATAATTATAAACTAAACTTATGGCTGTATCAAAATGGAATATTTACGATGTTCAAATAATTGAATATCTAAACAAAGGATTGCAATACAATAAAATAGCTAAAAAACTTTTAAATTCAGAAACAGGGGGACACTTAAATCCTGAAGTTAAGGCTTTAGGCGAATATATAAGGCGACACGAAAAAAGACTATTAGACACTCACGAGGGTATTTACAACGCTACAAATGACTTAGACGTACCAAACACAAGCGTAAAGCACATGTGGTTAAAAGACAAAGAAAAAAGCATATTTGTTAAAAATCCAAATTATGTAGAAAATGAAGAAAATGATTTTTCTAAATTACAAAGCGAATTAATTAAAGAGTTACAAAATTACGTTCCTAAATATCCTCAAATAAAAAGAGAGTATAACGAAAATAAAAGGCTTTTTGTATTTGACCCAGCCGATATACATATTGGTAAATTATGCAGTTCTTTTGAAGTTGGAGAAACTTATAACAATCAAATAGCAGTACAACGTGTTTTAAAAGGTTGTAAGGGTATTTTAAACGAAATAAACGAAAATAGTATTGATAAGATTCTATTTGTTATAGGAAACGATATTCTACATATCGATAACTCTAAAAGAACAACGACAAGCGGAACACCTCAAGATACTGACGGAATGTGGCACACTAATTTTATAATAGCAAAATCTTTATATGTAGATATTATTGAAATTCTTATGAGTGTTGCCGATGTTCACGTTGTTTATAACCCAAGTAACCACGACTATACAAATGGATTCTTTTTGGCACAAGTAATTGAAACTCATTTTAGAGATTGCAAAAATGTAACTTTTGATACTACAATAGCACATAGAAAATATTTTATTTATGGTAAAAATCTAATAGGAACAACGCACGGAGATGGAGCAAAAGCACAAGATTTACCGCTACTAATGGCACACGAATCGAAAGACTGGAGTAATTGTAAACACAAGTATATTTATACACACCATATGCACCATAAGATTAGTAAAGACTATATGGGCGTATGCGTTGAAACATTAAGAAGTCCGAGCGGGACAGACAGCTGGCATCATAGAAATGGTTATCAGCACGCACCAAAAGCAGTAGAGGGATATATTCACGACAAAGAACACGGACAAATTCAAAGAATCACTTTTATATTTTAAACAAATGAAAAAAATAACAATTCTTATAAGTATAATTTTACTAACTTCTTGCGGTTCTGTTAAAAAGTCAAGTACTGAAACGGAAATTAAAACGAAATCGGAAAAGAATACAGAAATTGACGCTACTAAATTTAGTAACTCTTTTACTTTAGAGCCAGTTGATTTAACAAAGCCTATATTAATAGGAAAAGATACAATTTATAACACAAGAGTTATTTATAATAATTCTAAAGAAGTAATAAAAGAAAAAAGTAACGAATCAAATAAAAGCGATTTAAAGCAAGATATTGACACAAAAGAAAAAGACTATTCAGAAGTAATAAATATAGTCGTAAACAAGCTAATTTTAATGCTTACGGTAATGTTTCTTATTTACTTAATTTATTCATACATAAAAAATAAAACCCCTCGATTATGAGGGGTTTTTAATTAAAAGCAATTATCTAAACTTCTTTTTAAATCTTCAATATTTACTTTTTTACGTTTGTCTACTTTTGGGGTTAATTCTTTAAATATTAAATCTCTTATTAGCTTACTTACATTTACTTTGTTTTTCTTTAAATCTATTAATATTTTCTTTTGTTCTTTTGTTAAAGTAAAGCTATGTATTTCTGTGTAAATTTCCATGTTTTATAAGTATTAAAGAGAAAAAATAATATTTTTTATGATGTTATATTGTAGTTATATACAATTGTGTTACTTTTTATTGTATTTAGGGTGCCTACAATTTTTTGAAGTACAATCTAATGCAACACGCTCATTACCACCACATTCACACAACTGATATATAACATCAGTTTGTAGCAATTGCAAGGCTTGGTGTTCTTCAGCAATCTTTTGTAAATCTCTTGCTAGTTTTTCATTGTCATAACCGAAGTCATCATCTATTCTTTTGACAAATTTTTCAAATAATTCCATAATTTTTGTAATGTTTAGTTAATAATTTTGCAACTGCAACAAGCTGGAGAACCGTTAAATACAAGTTTAAATCAACGTTGTGTCTAAAATTGAATTTAGCATATTTTCTAATTTTTTAATATTTTCTTCAATTTCTTTTCTTCTTCCTGCACCCATATTAGGGTCGTAAAATTCATTTGAAACAACTTTTATTCTATGTGCTACAATAATTTTACAAACTTCTTTAAAGTTATCTAAAGTTATATTTTCTAAATCTTTAGTGGCTTGTCCGTAACCATCAATAAACGCTTCCATAGCTTTTAATGTTAACTTTCTTTTTTCAACATAATTCAAAGCCGTTAATTTTAAATCATTATTATTTTTCATAAAACCTGTATTTAACAGCCGTTTGGCAAGATTAGTGCTTTAGGCTTAATTTATAATTTGTCTTGTATTTGTTATTTAAGTGATAAACTTATAGTTTTACGCTTACTTATCACTAACCTCGCCAAGCGTCAGGACGTTATGCGATAGTTAGCTCGTGTCCTGTTAAAGCGAAGTATAAATTTTGAAGTTGATGAACGTAATCTATTTTCTGATACCAATCTCCTTCTTTAAAAAAATAAAAATTTACTTCTCCCAATGAATTTATAAAAATATTATATACTCCATTTGTAAAATTAGATTCACTTGATCCAATAGTTTTTTTAAATCCAAATTTTAAAAGCCATTCTTCATTTAAAATAACAGGTTCGTAATTCCAATAATTAAATGATTTTTCTTCTATTCTAACTATATCGCATCCTTTTGCTTGTGTTATAAATGGATCAAAAGTTTTAGTTGTAGAAATTACTTTTATAAAATTACCCATACGTAAATCAGACTCCTTTAAAACCGATTGCATAACATCGGTTTTGTTCAATGCCTCGTTTTCGTTATGTTCAAATTCTGTTTTCATAAGATATATTTTTAAAGTTAGAAAGTTTAGTTTTCTAATTCGGCACTAAACAAAGCCGAGAAACGTTATAAGTAAATTTACTCAACATTGTGGTTAAAAATTCCGTTATCAACAATATCTAAGTTTGAATAACAAAGATAATGTCTTGTAATTTCTTTTTGACCTATAACACGAATGTCAAAATGTTCAAATTTGTCAACACCTAAAACTTTTTTCATACCGGCTTTTACATCTACTTTTGAAGAAGCTAAAAATCCATTATTATAATATTTAATAAATTTTAGCTTATGAATTTTGCAGCATTCTTTTATTTTTAATTTTAACATTTCTTTTGTATTTATTATTTCCGCTTCTCTTTCAACTTGTTTTTCAATTTTTGGATTCCCATATTTTTCTAACCAATCAGTTATTATATTACCTTCTGTTTTCATAATAAAAGCTACTTATAACAGTGGTTTTGCTCAATGGCTGTTTTAGGCAAAATTTCAACACTGTTTTGTGTTTGTAAAATTTGTTTTTAATTCAATAATTTAGGATTGCTTTTCAGCCACTAAGCAAAGCCATCGAACGTTACTTAATAACCAACTCAAAGTAAACATTATTTTCAAAGCCTTTTTACTTTAATTTGATATCCATTTTTTACAATGGTATAAGTTTTTACATTTAATTCTTTAGCTACTTCTAAGCTCCATTCAATAGTTCCTTGCACTTCTTTATTCAAACGTTGGCTAAAAGTATTTTCTTTTACTCCTATACTTTCAGCAATTGACTTTTGCGTTTTACCGCTTTTTTCTACTAATTCTTTTATTGGATTCATGTTTTTAATTTTTAATAGTACAAATATATACATTAAAATTGAATTAAAAAAATATCAATATCTATTTATAATGAATATAAATTGCAAAAATAATTCAATTAAAATGATTTTATTAAAAAAATTGTTGTATATTTGCTACATCAAAACAATATAATTATGAAAACATTTTTAGGAATTACCATCGCAACTTTAGGCTTGACTTGCGAAAGCGTTTACTTATCTTTTGCGTGTGCTTGCGTTTGTTTAATATTAATAGCTAAAACGAAATAATTATGAGAAAAGTAACAGTAAACTATTATGGTGTTCAAATAACATTAGAAGGGTATTATAGTAAAGGGGAAGAAAGAACATACGACTATCCAGGCAGTGGTTCTGAATTTGAAATTTATCACGCTTTTGTATACGATGTTGACTTAGTGGAAATATTAGTAGAAAGTCAAATTGAAGATTTAGCAAACTTAGCAATTGAAGAAATAGAATTATGAACGGAACAATAATAAAAGAGGACAAACTCAAAGAAATGAAAAGCCTCGCAAAGAAAATAAACGATATTGAATTAGAAATCTTATGCTTCTGTGCAAATGATAATTTAGTATTTGAACTTAGAAAAAAAACAGAATTACTAACCGAATTAATATTAGAACTATGAAAAAACTAATAAACCAAATTAAAACCGCTTTTGAAAACTATCAAAAAGAATCAAAAGCAAAGCAAGAAAAAAAAGACTTTGAAATTGCTATAAACGGAATGATGAAAGTAGCGTTTTCAAAAGACACTTTAGAGGCTATTAAACGAAAAGAAAAGTTTAACGAACTATTTGATAGTGAAATTGCTAAACGTGGCTTAAACGCACAAATAGAACATTTAGACTGCGAGGCATATTTTAACAATAAAAACAAAAGTTTAACTTATAAATTATAATTATGGAAACTAAAAAATATATTTGTTTAGAAGATTATATAAATGATGAAGAATTAGTTTGTTTTAAAGAAGGATATATTTATACGTTTTCAAAGAACAGGGATTGGTATCGTACAGAAATGAATAATCAGGGTTATTCTCATAAATTAGATGAAAGTGATATAAATTTATATTTTAGAGAATATAAAAAACAAAAAATAGACTCAATAGTTGAAAGTGTAGTAAACCAATTTAAAGAGCGTTCAGAAGTAGGAATAAAAAAATATAACACTACTTTAGATAGAACCGATTTAAGTACTTTAGATTGGATAAATCACGCTCAACAAGAAGCAATGGATTTTGTACTTTATTTAGAAAAATTAAAAAAGGAATATGATAACTAAAGATTTACAACTTAAAACGATTGCGGTTTGCTCCGATTTACTTTTAGAAGCTATCGATGATGGCAGACCGCTTAACGAAAATGGCAAACTTTTAAAACAACTACTCGAAAAGCAATTAGAGGCTATTTACAGCCACGAAGTAGTAAGAAACAATGAAAGTTACCAAGAAACAAAAAACAGGGTTTTATTTAATATAAATTCACATTTTAAATTATGAGTAAAGATAAAATGACTTTGCTTAAAATGGCAAAAGAACTAAACACAACTAAAGAGAATTTAAAAGCGGTTGCTGAATTAAATAATCTAAAATATACTAAAGGTCAAAAATGTAAATATTATTCTTTTATAGAGGTTAAAAAAGCATTAAAAGATAATAGTATTACGATTTTAAATCCGATTTACATTACTGCTGTTTACCACATTTACGAATCTAAAATGAACTACTTAAATGAACTTTAATAAAATGGTTTTAGAATTGTATCTAAATGAAAAAACAAGTCAAAGAGCGTTTGCTAAAAAATACGAAATAAGTTACTCACATTTAAACCACGTTTTAAATAATGAAGTTTTATGTAGGTTTGACTTCTTTGAAAAATTAGTTACCAATATGGGATATAAAATAAAAATTGAATTAATATGAAACCATCACCAAAAATTAATACAGCCAAATTATCAACTAATCAAAGAGTAGGTACATGGCAAGAGGAAAAATACAACGAAAGGCAAAAAGCCTTAGAAGTAGTGGAAAAAGCAAAAGATTTACCACATTTGAAAAATAAACCAATAAAATATTTGTTGAAATAAAATAAATGTTTATATTTGTACTCACAAAGGCGTAAAAGTAACGCCTTTTATTAAAATTATTAACGTAAAAATTTTTACATGGAACAAAAACTTAAACTACTTTTATTAAAGTACGAAAAAAAAGGACTTGCCGAAAAGCTCGGAATTAGTCGACCGACTTTAAACACAAGGTTAGAAAAAAACAACTGGAAAAAATTAGAAATTGAAAAACTATTAAAACTATGACAGACTACAAAAAATTTTTAGAAACCAAAAAGAAAACTTTTATTGAAAGTGGTTTTGAAATTGAAGAAAATGAACTTAACACTAACTTATTTGACTTTCAAAAGTTTGCAGTTAAAACAGCTCTTAAAAAAGGTAAATTTGCTTTATTCTTTGATTGCGGTTTAGGTAAAACATTAATGCAATTATCATGGGCTGATGCTGTATTTAAACAAACTAATAAAAAGGTTTTAATTTTAGCACCTTTAGCAGTTGTAGAACAAACAAAAGATGAAGCTACAAAGTTTGGTATTTCATTAGATACATTTGATATTACAAATTACGACCAATTAAAAAACATTGAAAATATAAATCAATATGCTGGAGTTGTTTTAGATGAAAGTTCTATTTTAAAAGGTCGTGATGGAAAATTATCAAGTCTTATTATTGATTCATTTAGATTTACGCCTTATAAATTAGCTTGTACCGCTACACCTTCGCCAAACGACCACATGGAACTTGGACAACATTCAGAATTTTTAGGAGCTATGTCTTATTTAGAAATGTTAGCTATGTTCTTTGTTCACGATGGAGGAGAAACTTCAAAATGGAGATTAAGAAAACATGCAAAAGACCCATTTTGGAAATATGTATGCACTTGGTCCATGGCTTGCGATAAACCTGATACATTAGGATTTTGTCATAATGGATATGATTTGCCTGAAATTGAATTTATAGAGCATATCATTCCAGTTGAAAATAATACAGAAACTTTATTCGGTGATGTAGCTGTTTCTGCAACTGACTTACATAAAGATTTAAATCGTAGTTTTGATAAACGTATAGAAAAAACATTAGAATTAGTTAACTCAAACGATAACCAATGGATTGTTTGGGGTTTGAAAAATAATGAAACTGATACGCTTTCAAAATTACTAAATGATTCTATTAATGTTCAAGGTTCAGATAGTCCAGAATATAAAGCTAAACATTTAAACGGATTTGCAAAAAATCAATTTAAAACTTTAATTACAAAGACTTCAATTGCTTCTTTTGGTATGAATTATCAACAATGTAATCAAATGGTTTTTATGTCTTATGATTTTAAATTTGAACAATTCTATCAAGCTGTAAGACGTTGTTATAGATTCGGTCAAAAAAATAAAGTATATGTTCACATTCTTATTCCTGAAAGTCAAACAAACGTAAGACAAACTATTTTAGATAAACAACAAAGGCACTTTGAAATGATACAAGAAATGTCTAAATATTCGAGTGAAGCCGATTATAAAAGTGCAAAATCAAAAGTAAAAATTATGAACAAAGAAATTAAAACAGATAAATACCATGTAATAAATGGTGATTGTGTTCAAGAAAGTAAAAAATTACAAGATAATTCAGCTGACTTAGTTGTGTTTAGTCCTCCATTTGCAGAATTATATGTTTACTCTGATAAAGAAGAAGATATGGGAAATGTAAGCGATTATAAACAATTTGAACAACATTTTAAATATCTTATTCCTGAATTAAAAAGAGTTCTTAAAAGCGGTCGTATTTGTGCTATTCATTGTATGGATTTGCCAATTCAAAAAGGTAAAGAGGGTTATATTGGATTAAGAGATTTTAGCGGAATGTTAATTGATTGGTTTCAAAACGAAGGTTTTATTTATCATTCAAGAGTTACAATTTGGAAAAATCCTGTAACTGAAATGCAAAGAACTAAAGCATTAGGTTTGTTACATAAGACTATTAAAAAAGATAGTTCTATGACAAGAGTAGGTATTCCTGATTATGTTTTATTTTTTAGAAACGAAGGAGAAAATGAAACACCTATAACGCATCAAGATACTGATTCAAGTCGTAAAGATTATTTACCAGTTGACTTATGGCAAAAATATGCAAGTCCAGTATGGTATGATATTGACTATTCAAGAACGTTACAATATCGTTCTGGTCGTGATGGAAATGATGAAAAACATATATGTCCTTTACAATTAGATACTATTGAAAGAGTAATACATTTATATTCAAATGAGGGAGAAACTGTATTCAGTCCGTTCGGAGGAATTGGTAGCGAGGGTTTTTCTGCATTGAAAATGAATAGAAAATCAATTAGTATAGAATTAAAAGAAAGTTATTTTGCTTTAAACGCTAAAAATCATAAAGATTGCGTAGAAGAAATGAATGCTACATTAACATTATTTTAATTAACCAAAAGATAAGCTAATATTAACTACGTGATTTGATTTTATATAACTTATCTTTCAAAACCTCACGATGTATAGGTTAATCGTTTTTAAATATGAAAAGTAAAGAACAAATATTTAAACAACTAAAAAGAATAATGAATCGTTTAGAAAAAAGAGGACAAAATAACGAATCTATTAACGAAAAATATAAGGAGTTATTAGATAAATTCAATAATAAATCGTAAATTTGATAAACTAAATTAAACAATTATGGAAACAAAAAAACATCATTACAGAAATGTATTTAAGTCAGACCATTTAGGAAGCGCAGACTTAGAAGATTTAATTGAGCAAGGGCATAATTTAATTTTTACAATTAGTCATGCACGACAAGAATTAGGAACTAAAGTAGCGGGTAAAAAAATGGATGCTAACGTAGTTTATTTTAAAGAAAATATTAAACCAATGGTAGTAAATGCTACAAATGGTAAAATTATCAAATCTTTTACAGGAAGTTCGTTTGTTGAGGATTGGAATAACGTAGTAGTTGAATTATACATTGACGAAAACGTAAGAGCGGTAAATGGAGGAACTACACAAGGCGTTAGAATTAGACCAATACAGCCACAAATTAAGACAAAAAAAGATTTTACTGCTGATATGTTTGAGCGTGCAAAAAAAGCTGGTGCTACAATAGAAAAAATAAAAGAAACTATGAACGTAACGCCTGATATTGAAAAGCAATATAATGAACATGTTACAACGTAGTGAAGATTGGTTCGAAGCTCGTAAAGGTAGATTTACAGCTTCGGACATTCACAAACTTTTAGGGGTTCGTGGATTAGGTCAAACAGGAGAAAGCTATATTTTTGAAAAAGCAGTTGAAGAAGTTTTTGGTTTAGAAGATAAAGAAGATGAATTTGTATCTAAAGACATTCAAAGAGGCGTAACATTAGAGCCTTTAGCGTTTCGTAAATTTAAAGAACTAAAAGAGTTTGATTTTTTAGATGTACAAGAAACTACATTTTTTCCTTATGGTTCTCACGCTGGAGCTTCTCCTGACGGATTGGTTGGCAATAATGCAATTTTAGAAATCAAATGCCCAAGACCAACAAAATTTTTTAATTTAGTAGCTAAAGGAATTGAGGCTATTGATAAAGAATACATTGCACAGATGCAAATGCAAATGTTATGCACCAATTCAAATAAAGCGTATTTCTTTAATTATATCATATTTAACGGAAAAGAAATGTGGCACGAAATAGAAGTAGAACGTGATGAAAAAATGATTGATTTAATTAAAGAGCGCATTGAACAAGCGATAAAAATAAAACAGGATTTTGTAGAATATTTAATAACAAATAAACAATTTTAAAATTATGGAATTAAACGTTAAAATTCATTCAATTGGTCAAACGCAAAATGTAAGCGATACATTTTCAAAAAGGGAGTTTGTAGTAGAAACACAAGAAGAATACAAGCAATATTTATTACTTCAAGTAACTAAAGATAAATGCGGTTTATTAGATAGTTATAAAGTTGGTCAAGAAGCTAAAGTTAGTTTAAATTTACGTGGAAGACTTTGGCAAAATCCTCAAGGAGAAGAAAAATGTTTTAATACTTTGGAATGTTGGAAAATTGAAAAGCAAGGAGAAAGTAATCCTACAAGCAATACACAACCTAAAGAAGAAGAAAGTGATTTACCTTGGGGATAACCCAAATATAAAGCTATTAATCAAAACTTTTGATTTAGAAATCCCTGAAACTTTTTAGGGATTTTTTTTATAAAATAGTTTGTATATTAAAAATAAAGTGTATATTTGTATATCTATTGTTCGGGCAGGCTCAATAGAAATGTAAGATTTTTTAAAAAAGCTCACAAAAGTAAGACCTGCCCGTCTGAAATTGTGGGCTATTTTTATTTTATGAAACTAAGAGATTATCAAAAAGAACTTTTAGACGATATTCTAAAAGCAATCCCTGAACATGAAAAAATTTGTGTGCAGCTAAGTACAGGAGGTGGAAAAACCGTAATTTTCACAGAACTAATAAAACAACTCGATTCTAAAACGTTAATTTTAGTTGATTCAATTGATTTAATTAATCAAACAATATCAACTTTTGAGAAAAATGGAATCGATATAGGAGCATTAACTGCTGGTAAAAAAATGCCAGAAAATAAAGTAGTTGTAGCGATGGTTTCAACTCTTTATAATCGTGTTAAAAAAAACACAAACCTATTAAATGAAATTCAATACACAATAGTTGACGAGTGCCATGTTTGGATTTTTAACAAAATATTCCCTTATCTTACAAACTCAAAAATAATAGGGTTTACAGCTACACCTGTAAGACTAAAACGTTACGACTATTGCGAAATAACAACAGCAGTTGAAGTAATGGCCGATGTTTACGATACTATAATTTGTGGCAAGCCTATCGAATGGCTTATTGAAAATAAATATCTAGTTAAAGATGAAAATTTTTTAATTGATTTTGATTATAGTGGTTTGAAAACAGATAGTTCAGGAGAGTTTACAGCCGAATCTATGAAAAAAGTATTTCAGCATGAAGATTATCAAAAATCCCTAAGACATACTTATGAAATTTATTGTCAAGATAAAAAAACAATGATTTTTACAGCATCTACCGAAACGAATCAAATTTTTGCAGAACTTTTTAAAGATAAAAATGTAAAAACTTACGATTCAGTAAATAATAAACCAAAAGAACGTGATGAAATTATAGAATGGTTTAAAAACACTCCAGACGCAATATTAATAAATACGGGTTGTTTCACAAAAGGTTTTGATGTTTGCGATGTTGAAGCTATTATAGTGGCACGTGCTACAAAATCACTCGCTTTATGGATTCAAATTGTAGGGCGTGGAGCTAGAATTACAACAAAAACGCAAAAAGATAAAATAATTGTTATTGATGGAGGAAACAACATAGCTGAACACGATACCTTTTCTTTTAATAGAAATTGGAAAAAAATATTTTCAGACAGGAAAATTAAAGTAAAAATAGAACCTCAACAAGAGTGCGAAAGTTGTGGTTTTACATTCCCTGAAAAAGAAAAAGAGTGCCCAGATTGCGGTGAAAAGGTAGTGAAAAAAGAAGTTGATTTATTTTTAGAAATTGAAAAAGAAGTTAAAACTTTTGAAATAAACGGACAAAAAGCAAAATTAAACCCTCCTACAATTGATATAAATTACTTTATAAACAGAGGCATTACAGATTACCAATCTTTGAAAATACTTAAAAATAAGTGGGTTACATTTATATCAAAATCAAAAATTGAAGAAAAAGATTTTATTTATCATTGGAAAAATGGTAACTTTCAAACCCGTTTTGACAAACTTCTTAAACCTCAATATCTTGAAGTTATACGATCAATTCTACCAAAAGGTAAAAATGTAGTTTATAAAAATTATTGCACTAAAATACTAAATGAATCTTATACAAAAAAATATGAAAGTCAGTCTTTATAACACAATGAAATCGCTTGAAAAACACGATATTTCAATTGACGATTATTGCGAAATGGTTTTAAAAGGTAAGTATCAGGACTTGGTACTAAACGCCAGAGCAAATAAAAATGATAAAGAAAAATACAACTCTATCAAAAGTAAAATGGCATGCGTTACCGGTTCCGCTATTATGAATCAAGGTGCAAAAACCTCTTCAAATATTTTTGAAATGAACGGGTTAATTTGTCTTGATATAGATGACGAAGTTGATATTAATATGATACAACGTATTAATTCAGATGACTATACTTTTATTTCTCATCGCTCTTTTGGTGGAGATGGACTTTGCGTATTTATAAAAATAAACTCTAATAAATTCTTAGAATCATTCCACGAGTTAGCTCAATATTATTGGGATAAATTCAACTTAGCTATCGACCAAAGTTGCAAGAATAAAAATAGACTTAGATTTTTATCATTTGATCCATATCTTTTTAAAAATGATAATTCTAAAAAATTCATAGCCAAAACAAAAATCAAAAAAGAAACAAAAAAAGAAAGTTTCATATTTGCTAAAAATGATTTTTCAGATATTATTGAAAAAGTAAAAGATATCGATATTTGTCAAGATGATTATAAAAGATACTGCGATATAGGTTTCGCTATCGGATCACAATTTGGTTTTCAAGGTTTAGACTATTTTAAAGCAATTTGTCAAAGTGGGGCAAAGTATGACGAAAAAGCAATTGAAAAACACTACAAGAACTTTTGTAAAGATGGAGGAATTACAATAGCTACATTTTACCACTACGTAAAAGAAGCAGGTATAGAAATATACAGCGAACAAACAAAAGCCACTATAAAAGCGGTTCAAGTGCAAAAAGCACAGGGGACAGCCACAATTGAAAGTGTTTCAAATTCTCTTAAAATTCAAAAGTTTGAAGTTGACGAAGATTTAATAAAAAAACTAATTGAATCAAAAGAAAATTATACCGTTGCAGAAGATATTTCTAACATGGCCAAACTTGAAAATTTTATAATTGAAAATTACGCTCCAGAAAGAAATACAATTACTTCTGAAATTAAAATTGATGGGATTGTAATTGACGACCATAAATTAAATTCTATTTATAAAACAGCTTGCAAAGTTTTAGATTTTAATGTATCAAAATCCGACGTTCGTGATGTTATTAATTCAGATACGACAAAAGACTTTAACCCGCTTAATTTATTCTTTAGCAATAAAGAGTATAAAGAAGGACAAATAGACGCTTATATCGATTGTATATACCCTAAAAATGACTACAACCGATGGGCTTTTAAGAAATGGATTGTTGGATCAGTGCATAATTGGATTTCACCACTTTCTGAAACAAAAGTTTCTCCACTTACTTTAGTCCTTTGCGGACAAAAACAAGGGACAGGAAAAACGTCTTTTTTCAGGAATCTACTCCCAGAAGATTTGAAAGATTATTTAATAGAAAAGAAAATAGACGCAAATGATAAAGATTCCATGTACAATTTAGCAAAAGGTTTAATTTGCTTTGATGACGAATTTGGAGGACTAGCAACTAAAGACGTAAAAGACTTTAAACGTGTAGCGGACACAAATTGGATTGATATCAGATTACCTTATTCTGCTTATTACACTAAAATAAAAAGACGTGCTGCAATTTGCGGAACTACAAACGAAGCGAACGTACTTAAAGATGTCACAGGAAACCGCAGACTTTTACCAATAAATGTAGAATCAATAGATTATGAACAAATGATAAAAATAGATACGGACAGCCTTTGGCGTGAAGCGTTTAATCTTTGGCGTAATAATTTCGATTGGAAAATTTATAAATCTGATGATATAGAATTTTTAAATGAAAATACAATTTCAAATATAGACATAAATCCTGTTGAAGAAATATTCTTTAATCACTTCTCATTGCAAGAAAATGAAATACATAGTGAAAAAATGATAATGAATCAAGGCGAAATACTAAATTATCTAAATATACACTCATCAATTAATGTATCAAAGTATGATATTAAAGATATTTTTACAAAAAACAAATTAGTGTACAAGCCTTATAAGATAAAAGGAGTTTTGAAAAAAGGAATATTACTGTTTAAACAAAATGATTTTAAAAATGAAGTGCCATTTTAATCTGAAAAGGTAACTAGTTACCTAAATTTTGTAAGAAAAGGTAACCTTTCTTGTAAGAAAAGGTAACCTCTAACTATTTGAGTTACAAATATATAATACTAAAAGTTACCTAGTTACCTAAAATATTATTAAAATATATGTAAGAATAAAAAAAATACACTATTTTAGAAAATAATGAATTTTTACATAAAAATATAATACTCCAAATAAAAAAAAGGTAACCTGGTAACTTTGATTTAACTAATTGATTATTAACAATTTAAAGGTTACCTAAAATGAACAAAGAAGATTTTTTACAACAACAAATCATAATTTGGTATAAAAATGAATATCAAAGACACGAAAAAGGATTGATTTTTGCAATTCCAAATGGTGGAAGTAGAAATGTAGTAGAAGCTAAAAAACTAAAAGAAACAGGTTTAATGGCAGGAGTTGCAGACTTGATAATTCTCCACAACAAAAAAACTCTGTTTTGTGAACTTAAAACCGATATAGGAAAACAGTCAGAAAAACAATTGATTTTTCAAAAAAAAGTAGAAGCACTCGGATTTGAATATAAAATAATAAGAACTTTAAACGAATTTCAAACATGGCTAAAAAACCAAAAATAAAAAGACCAACTTTTCAAGAACTAGAAAAAGAACGTGATGAGCTTTATATATCGAAAAATAACCCAACACGTTTAAACGAAATAATTAAAAAACTAAATTTTTATTACTTCGGTATCAATTAATTTACTAAATTTGTATTTATGAAAAAATATTGTACTAACTTCTTTGCCTTAGATTTAAACGATGGAATTGTAAAGAAATTCCAAGGGCAACACATATACGCCGATTCTTGGGAGCAAGCCGAAGAGATTTGTAAAAATCAATTCCCATACCTTGAAATCGAAGGTAAACTAATTTGTGAGCTAAACGAGTTCACGCTAAATGAAATTAATCTAAATTTAAACTAAACATGAAAAAATTATTATTAATCACAGCAATCGCTTTATTGTTTATTAGTTGTTCAAATGACGATACAACAACAGATAATCAAACTCAAACTCAAAATTATGAGTTGACATTTTTAGACGCTACCTATCAAAAATTAAATGTAGAAGGCAATGAGCTGCCAATTTCAGTTGGAGATGCTGTAACGATTTTCGAGCCTACAACTCACATAACAATTACAGAAACTACTTTTGAAACAAACGATATTGCTCCAGTTGGATATTTTAAAACAAATACCACATACGACTTGCCTGGACAAATTCAATTTCAATTTTATGAAAATTCACGAATTGTAATGAAAAGAATTGAATATCCTACAAGCTACGGAAAAGATAAAAGAACTGAACGTTATAGTTATTAAGAAATGGGAAGGATGAAAAATATTGAAAGTCCTGAAAAACTAAAAGAGTACTTCTTAAAATACCAAGAAGAAACTAAAAAGAATCCTATTTTAGTAAAAGATTGGGTAGGTAAAGATGCGGACGAAGTTTACAGAGAAAAAGAACGACCTTTAACAATTGACGGGTTTGAATGTTGGTTATCTGATAACGGAATTATAGAAGATTTAGGAGATTATTTAAAAAATAAAGATAATAGATATTCAGATTTTGCACCTATCTGTTCGTATATTAAGAAAAAAACTCGTAAGGACCAAATAGAAGGAGGAATGGCTGGAATATACAACCCGAGTATAACACAACGCCTTAACAACTTAGTTGAAAAGACCGAAGACGTAACACCTCAACAGCCTAAGAAGTTGGTAATTAAAATCAAACGTGATGAAGATAGTTAATATAAAAGGCTCTTTATTGTTATTAAGAATAAATAAAAATAAGGTAGTATGTTACTACTTTTACCCTATTAGTTTTCTGAATTGGATATTTACAAAGAATGAATTTGAATTGAAAGACTTGACTGTTAAATTAATCGTTCAAGTTTACCAAGATATACAAAAGGATAATGATAAGCGATATAGAATTTGAAAGAGAGATTTTTAACGAATTATACTTTGAACTTGATGAGGGATTTAATAATGAACTCATCAGGTTTATTTTTATTTACGGAGGTTCTTCGAGTTCAAAATCTTATACCATTGCACAAAAGCTGATTATCTATGCAATGGAGGGCGAAGATAACAACTCTTACGTTTTCAAATTAGTTTCAGCAAAAATTGACGAAACTATTTACGCTACTTTTAAAAAGATTATAAAAAGTTGGGGACTCGATGAATACTTTATTTTTCAAAAGCACCATATAAAATGCAAAATAACCGATAGCTTTATTGATTTCTCAGGTTTAGACGATGCCGACAAGGTAAAAGGTTTGGAAGGTTATCGTAAAATTTTCATAGATGAGTTGGATCAAGTTTCTTTTGATGCTTATAAGCAATTGCGTAAACGTTTAAGAGGGCAAAAGGGACAGCAAATTATTGCAGCCTTTAATCCCGTTTCTGAAATGTCGTATATTAAAACTGAAATATTTGACAAAGAAACATTCACAGAGCTACCAACAAAGGCGGGCGATTTAAAACAAATAAACGATAAGGGTAACATGTTACTAATTAGAACCAACTACCTTTATAACATTTGGATAGTTGGAGATGGCAAGGGCGGTGGATTTATTGACCAGCATACAATAGACGATTTTGAATCCGATAGGCTTACCGATGTTAATTACTACAATATTTACGCATTAGGGCATTGGGGTAAACTTCGTACAGGTGGCGAGTTCTTAAAACAATTCAAAACAGATAAGCACGTTGGCAATTTTGCTTACAACCCAGATTTACCTTTACATATTTCTTTTGATGAGAACGTACTACCTTATTTGACGTGTAATGTATTTCAAGTTGAAAACGGAAATCTAAGACAGATTGACGAGATTATGTTGAAAGACCCACTTAACACGTTAAAAGATACGTGTGAGGAGTTTATGAAGCGATACGGAACTAATACGCATGGTTTGTTTGTGTACGGAGATGCAACGTCTAAAAAGTCGGACACTAAGCTACAGAAGGGACAAAATTTTTATTTGTTAATCAAAGGTTATTTGTCAAAATTAAAACCTATCTTTAGAGTTCCAAAAGCGAATCCAAGTGTTTTAATGAGTCGTAATTTCGTTAACGATTTATTAGCGGGACAAATTGAGGGCATTACTTTTGGAGTAGATAGCAAGTGCAGAAATTCAATAAATGATTATCAGTATTGCACCGAAGATGAGGAGGGAAAAGTTAACAAGAAAGTAATTCGGGATAAGGCAACGGGGCAAAGCTATCAAGAATTTGGGCATGCAACCGATGTATTGCGCTATATTTTAACCGCTATGTTTATTGATAGTTACAAAAAATTTCAAAGAGGATGATATTCGGAATAACACTAAAAAAATTCGATAGAATAAAGAACACGCCCGACGTTAAACTTAATTGGTTTGACAGATGGCAGTTTGGTAGAAAGCCAAAAAGGAAATTTAAGGTGCAAGAAATAAAGGAACTCACATTTGATAAATTTGTAGATTGTGAAAATTTTATTGAAAATGAAAATTTTATAGATTTTTGTACTATATTTGTAAAGCGTAAGTTTTGGCAAACTATATACTTGCATGATTTAGAGTCTATTGTTTTGGAATACGCAAGACAAAAAGCGGAGTTAATAGAGGAAAACGATTTCATATTTAACCCACCGCAATATGGAGAACCAGCAAAGCAAACAATAGGAAGTGAATTAAGAGCTGAGTTTGTTGAAAGGTATGGAAACTATGTCGTGCTTATGGATGTTGTTTGTAAAAACGATATGACAAGGTATAAAGAAGTTGAGCAATGGAAGGTTAGAGATTTCTTCTTTTGGGCGAACTACTTAAAAGGTCAAAGAATAGTTGAAAACGTAAAATAAAGAATTATGAAAATACATGTAACAGGAAATAAAGAAAGAGTTACTAACTATATTAAAAATATAACTTGTAATAGTTTCTCAGAGAAAACACTAAAAGAACTTTGCGAAGAGCGTTTATATATTTTTGAATCACAATATGAAATAGAATCAGTTTTATACCACTCAGAAAATGATGATTACACAGTAACATTAACAAGTATTGAATTATGAAAGCGTATATAATTATAAATTTAATTAATTTCTTACTGAGTTTATTGGTAACGATATTTTATGTTTATCAAAAAAGTAACAGCCTATTTATATGCTTATTCTTTTTTATGGGAATGGTTTATTTTAATAAATTATTAGTAGAGCAAATTTTAAAAGAGTATGGCAAATCAATTAAGTAATATACTCAAAGAAGTTGTTTCTGTTTTTGACAGCATGCCGCTCGTTAATACAGTTGTGTTCAAAGACGACAACGTTGTGGATGTTGAAAAGGAAAATGTATATCCGTTGGTTTCAATTTCTTTACTTTCAAGTCCTGCACCCGAAATGAATTTAAGAGAGTTTCGTTTGGCTTTTGAAGTTTACAACCAAAGAGATGATAGAAAGATTGCAACTCCAAGCAAATTAATGTTAGATACTAACTATATTGATAATATTGGAATTTGTGATACAATAGCAAATAATTTTGTTTTAACATTCTATAAAACACATAACGACATAGATGCTGGTATAGTTGACGATTCGGTTTCAGAATTTGAACCAGTCAGAAAAGACGAGCGTAATTGCTTAGACGGAATTAAATTTGAAGTAACATTTTTCACTCACCAAAATAATATTTAAGAATATGAGATTATACAACGTAACAGACGGCAAAAAAAAGAAAATCGTAGCAGCGCATGACCCACATCAAGCGGGACAAGTTAGCGGTTTTAAGAAAGTAGAAACGGTAGAAGAAATTAATATTTATGAACCCGTTATCGTATGGCAGGAAACTACACAGATGGAGAAATAAGACAGTACATTCGCGAAGTAGTTTCAGAAGCTAAACGGACTGCAAATGTAGATACGGGTTTCTTGAAGCGTTCCATTCGTGGGGATTTAATCGGGCGTAATCGGTCGGTAGAGTTTAGGCAAGTTGTTTACGGAGCGTATAATGAAAACTCAAAACTTCTTGAAATTGCTCAAAGGGTAATGCCAAACGATTTGCCTTGGAAAATAATCTATGAAGATGAGGAGGGTGGCGAAACTTCTGTAATTGGAAAATCAAGAAGCGGGCGAACAATTCGCAGAAAGTCAATAAGTTCTGAAAATGTAAGTAGTCCAAAGATTAAGGCTTTAATATCATACATACGTGGCAAAAAGAAAGACGATACAAGAGAAGGAAATCGAGAAGATAACGAAAGATAGTCTTAATGAATTAGGGCGTACAATTTCAGTTGTTACAGCTCGAAATTCAAAAGTAAGTAAGTTACAAAAAAACCACTTACGGGATTCCTTGAATTACAGAGTTAAGCCTTTTGATACCCTTATCGTTTCTCAATTTAGATATGGTAAATGGAATACTCCAAAAGGTAAGCCAACGCCAAAAGACAGAAGTAATATAAAAGATACACCGATATTAAACTCGATTAATGAGTATGCTCCAAAAGCTACAAAGATATATATTAAAAGCATAGCGGATTTATTAAAAAGTCCAATTAAAAAGAAGTAGAATAAAAAGCGTGTGAAGATGCACGCAACCGATTGAAATGCCATTAGCAACTCCGATACTTACAAACATTGATTCAAAAGCTAAAATCTTTTTTGCCGAGTCCCCTATTCACTTCAATTTTCAGAATCAACTTACGGATTCATCAATTCAAAAGGTAACCGTAGAGGTTTACATTTGGAGGGGGTTTCAAACAGCAGACTTGCCAGCAACTCCAACAGTTGTATTCAACAATATTAAAAAGATTTCGCCACACGATAACTACATAGCTATTGAACTACATAACGAAATCAAAGCATTTATAACATCAAGTAACCTCAATAAAAATAACCCCCAATGGGCGTACAACACTACCGAGAAAGCGACGACTGCGGGGGAAGGGGTTTACTTTCATATAGTTTACAAAGTAGATTCTGAAAGCGTTAAGCAATTAGGAACTTACTTTGCTACAACGGGTTACAGATATTCCTTTGAGCAAAAGGGTGGAATGTACACTACTTTTGACGATTCTGAAACTTTCAGAAGATATGCTAAGAATATACGATACGATAACTGCACTATTAATTTAACAACTGTAAAAGCTACTTCACAATCGGGTACGGGCGTAAATGGAATGATTAACCAAGTTGATGTAAATCCAACTCTAAGAGAAACGCAAACGGGCGTACCTTGTTTAATTGCATACGTTAATCGTTTAGGTTTATGGGACACGTTCACTCCATTTGGTAAGTTCGTAGAATCAATTGAAACTAAAAGAGATGAGTACTCAAATAGCTTTAGAAATCCGTTAAATGTAAATAGTCAGATTCAGCACTTACAACAAACGGGAAGCGCAAAGGGAGTCCGTAAATTTCAAATTAATACGGGACTTTTAGATGAAAGAAACAACTATCAAATTAGAGAAATCATACAAAGTTCAAAGGTTTACTTAGTTATTTTCGATGGCTCAAGGATTTTTACGTCTGTAACAATAGGTTTAACAGTTGATAGTACGCAAGTTTCAGCAGATAATACATCTATAACAGCCGATGCGACGACTGTTACTATAAACGATTTAGGGAATTACAGCAATTTTACACAAATTCCTGTTAAGATTTTAACAAAAGACTTTGTAAAAAAGACAAAATTAAACGATAAAAGTTCAATTTCGTATACATTAGAGTTTGAAGAGGTTAATAATTTCATTAACGATATATTGTAATGATACAGATTTATATCAAACATACGGACAATAACTACTATTTACTTGATATTGATGAAAAAGAGGTTATCAATTTCAAGATAACAAACAAGGATTTAAACGATATTACTAAAATCTTTGCACCATTCACGCAATCTTTTAATATTCAAGCGACAGACAAAAATAAAATCCTTTGCGGTTTTATTGGAAATGAGAAAATACAAAGGATTAATAACGAAGGTAGATTTGATGCTCTTTTATATGTGAGTGGCTTTTTGTACCAAAGTGGAAAATTATCATTTGATGAAACTAACTACGAGCGAAAAGAGCAAAAGAATTTTAAAGCAAATTTTGCCAGCAACTTAACGGGTTTAAAAGACTTGTTAGGTGATATGACTATACAAGAACTCTTCCAAGATAGTACAGGAGCGTTCGACCCTCGTGTTAGAATCAATTGGAATAAAGTAGCGTTGCAGTCTTACATGAGTTCGGTTACAAATACAACTTTAGGAAACGGAATTACTTTAAAATATGGAGTTCCGTTTATTTCTAATAAGCGTGTTTGGACTTACGACCCTAATAACTTAAACGTAGTCGATAACATTGCTTTTAAATTAAGCGTGCCAACAACAAGCGTAAATGCTATTGCGTTGGATGAGGTGCGCCCCGCTATTTCGTACATGACTATAATGGAACATTTGATTAGAAAAATTGGAGTTCCTGTAACATGTCCGATATTTCAAAAGCCTGAGGTTCGAGATTTATATGTAAGTTGCAATTCTGAAAAGTTAGTATCGCAAACTGATGTCGGGTATAGTTTGACGGGGTGGGGTTCTTTATCTCAAATATCTGGAGGAGATGCTGTAACACCCCCTAAGTGGTTAATCACACAGGTTTCTGATTCTATTTTTAAAATAAAAAGAAATAACTTAGCTATTCAACCATTTTATTGGGGTAATGGTTTTGATTTAACTCTTACTTTTAATGGATTGATACCTTTAGAAGGTACAACAACTAATTTAAAAATATCTTTAATAAACGCTGTTACAAACATACCTTTAGACGTTCAAACAATTACAAACAACGTTTATACATTTAGAATAATTGACCCTTTTAGCGGTGCATCGATGCTTGATGCTTTTGGAGAATTACAATTAAGATTTGAAATTTTACCCGAAACGCTATGTAGTTGGACTTCAATTAAATTTAAAACAGTTCAATTATTGGCTTACAGTAGTGGTGGTAATATTTTTACAAAAACATATATCGATGAATCAACAAACATTACAAACTCATCTTTATTAGGTGGTAATAAATTAAACCTTATTACAACTTTGCCTAAAATGAAGTGCATTGATTTTTTAAAATCGTTTTTCAAAACATTTAATATTTCGGTAATTTCAACAGGCTTACCCGACCAATCGATGTATTGGGTAACGCCCGAAAACATAAACGAAGTAAACCAACCTTATAGCAAAAGAATAGTTGACTACACTCAATTTACAAACGTAGCTACACTTACTAAAAAGCGTGGTAACGAATATAATCAATACATTTTCAAACATAAAGATTCTAAGTATTACGATGCGCAATATGGCAACGGGACTTATTTTGGCGAGTTGAAATATCCAACAACGCCACCAACAGATGCAAAGAAATTTGAAGTAGTTACCGATTATTCAATTCTAAAACAAAATTCAGTTTTTAACAATCCAAGCGGTTTAAGAACTTGCTTAGCATTTACGAAAGATACTCCGACTACTTTACCAAATGGAGGGAACAGATACAAACCCGTTTATGAAGAGTTTACTTTGATGTATTTAAAACCTGTTAGCTTAACAGGTCACGAAGTTAGTTTAGAGTTAGTGGCGGGACAGAATTTCAAACTTGCAAGAGCATTAGAGTCGAGTTTTAAAAATCCAACAAACGGAAAAACTTTAGCGTTCGGCGCTGAGGGTGTCGATGAAAATTCTTTATATCTAAATTACTATAAAGATTTTATAGAATTGCTATTGTTACCAAATACATATAAGTCAGAGTTTAATTTGGAGTTACCACCAAACGAAATCTTTTTAAACTTTTCAAACTTAAATCAAGGCGAGAGTAACATACCGACGGGATTCAGACCGCAAAATGAAATCATAATAGGAGAGCAAAGATATTATTTTCTTGATGCGACAATCAACACAAACAATGGTAAAACAAAAATAACGCTACTAAATTTCTAAAAATGGCTAATCAAGAGGATAATTATAAGATTAATTTCGACACCAACGCAAAGAAAGCGGCTCAGGATTCAAATGCTCTTGCGCAAAGTTTAGACAATGTAGACGATGCAACGCAAAGGGTTAATCAATCAAACAAAAGTTTAAAAGCTCAAATAAAAGAAGCTACAATTGAGTTAATTCAAGCACAGCAAAAGTTTGGGGACTATTCAAAAGAAGCCTTGACCGCTGCTAAAAATTTAGCTCAACTTAGGGACAAAATTGCAGAAGCGGGCGAAACAGCAAACCTATTTGATCCTGGCAAAAAGTTCCAAGCGGTTGCGGGTGCAGTTAGCGCGATGGCATCGGGATTCGCAGTTGCTCAGGGCGCAATGGGTCTTTTTGGTGCGGAATCGGAGGAGGTTGAAAAAACACTTTTAAAAGTTCAGAGTGCAATGGCTTTAAGCCAAGGACTTTCTACAATTGCGGATAGTGCTAAGGATTTCCAAAGATTAAAGGCTATTGTAGTAGATGCACTTAAATCTATTGCAACGGCAAAGGCGGTTGACACCGTAGCGACCGAAGCTAACGCGGTGGCAACAGTAGCGAGTTCAACAGCAACCGTAGCCGACACAACAGTAAAGGGCGGTGCAACTATTGCGACCACAGCTTTAGCAGTAGCTACAAATATTTTAAACGCATCTTTAGCGGTTTTGACTGCTCCAATATTTTTAGTTATTGCAGCTATTGCGGGTTTAGTGGCGGGTATTGGTTATTTAACGGGTGCATTTGGGGACTTCGACGGGTCGGCTGCAAAAGCTGAAAAGGCAAATGCTGAATTAAGTCGTGAAATTGATAACCTTGCCAAAAGTGCTGAGAAGTCAAACAAGGAATTGGAGCGTTCTAATGACCACACTTTAGCAATGGCAAAGGCTTCGGGTGCAAGTTCAGAGGAATTACGCAAGTTATCGGAGCAGTTAATCAACAATGAAGTAGCCGAAAAACGTTTAAATGCGGTTAAAGCACAATCTATTTTCTTAGAAGCTCGTAGGGTTGCAAGTTTAGAAGATGCTACGGACGCTCAAAAGGAAACGGCAAAGAAAGCGTATGAACTTTTCAAAGAGCAAAACGCAATTTATAACGATTCCTTAGACAAAAGAAAAGATTTAGCGTTAAAAAATCGTGTTGAAATCCAACAAGAGGAAACCGAAGCTGAAAATAAAGCGGCGGAGGAACGTAAAAAAGCAAACGAAAAAAGATTAGAAGCACAAAAGGAAGCACATAAGAAATTATTAGAAGAACAAAAAAGAGCAGCCGAAGAAAGAAGAAAAGAAGAACTTGCTCAATTCCGTAGAGCAGAAGAGGACTATAATAACGCTCAAAAAATTATTGCAGAAGCGCGCAAGGCAAACGAAGATAGTTTGCTTACTGAAAATCAAATAAAAGTAAATGCAGAGAATGAAGCCTATGCGCAAAAGATAGCTAAGTTACAAGAGTTTAATTTAAGCACCGAAGAAGTCGAGCGTGAACATAAAAGAAAACTTGCGGAAATTAATGACGAGTATTTCAATGCCGAAGCCGAAAGAGCAATTGCAAAATCTGAAAAAGAAAAAGAAGAGTCTGAAAAAAGAATTGCGGAAGCGGAAGCAGAAGAGCAAGCTAAGCAAGCGGTTAGAGAAACGGGTTTAAATAATGTTTCAAACATCGGTCAACAATTACAAACCTTAGCGGGCAAAAATAAAGAAGTTGCAAAAGCGGGTTTAATTGTTGAGGGTGCAGTCGGAGTTGCAAACATTGTAAGTAGCACAATGCAAGCGAATGCAAAAGCGGTTTCAGCTTTCCCACTTACAGGAGGGCAACCATTCACAACCATTAATACTATTAGTGGTGCGTTAAGTGCAGCGGCGCAAATCAAAGCAGTTGCCACAGGGTTAAAAGCGTTGGGCGGAGGTTCAGCACCAAGCGCACCAAGTATGAGTGCAGGAAATGGAGGTGCAACCCCGCCAACAGTAGCGTTCAATAATACAGCTGAAAATCAAATAGGACAAAGCATAGCAAACACTCAATATCAACAACCACCTATGCAAGTAGTTGTTCTTGAGAGCGATATTTCAACAGCGCAAAATAATGTAGCGCAATTAAATGAAAGAAATACTTTGTAGATTAAAAAATATTATTTATATTTGGACTAAATTAACTGTATGAAGATGTACAGCACTCAGATTAAATTATGTTTAGTTTAAAATTTCAAGCCTCCCTGCATAATGCGGGTAGGCTTTTTTTACGTTTATAATTATGAAAAAGTACGAATTACAATATACAAAAGGGGAGGATGGAGTTTTCTGCATGTCTTTAGTTGAAAATCCAGCAACCAAAACTCAATTAGTTATGTTTGGCGATGAAAGCAAATTATTACAGTTTGCAGATGACGATAAGCAAATTGTTTACAGCGTTGCAATGCGACCAAACATGCTTATCCCTCGTAAAGATATAAACGGAGAGCCTGCAATGGTTTTTTATACAGAAGAAACAATAGCTGATTTACAACAAAATTTCTTCAAGAAAAACCACCACAACGGAGCGACTGTAAACCACGATGGTAAAGTTCGTAATGATATGTATATTTTTGAAAGTTGGATTGTTCAAGACCCTGAAAAAGACAAAGCCACTTTATTAGGTATGCAAGTCCAAAAAGGAGATTGGGTTACAGCACAGAAAATAGAAAATGCAGACGTTTGGCAAGACGTGAAAAGTGGAAAATTAACAGGCTTTAGTATAGAAGCTTATTTAGAACCAGTATTAATAAATAACAAAGTAGAAATGACAACAGAAGAAATCGACGCTCGAATTAAACGTGTGTTAATGGAATCTCAACTTGGTACTAAGTACACGATTGAGGACAAAGATTATTTTATCGACAAATTAGAAGTCGGTGGAGTGGTTACAGATGGCGACGGAAATCCAATCCCAAACGCGGAAATGGAAATCGAAAAAAAGAAAATCAAAACAGATGACAAAGGCGTTATCTTAGAAGCGGTTGAGGAAATCGAAAACGAAGAACAACCAACAGAAGATAAAACTGCAGAGCTTCAAAAACTTATCGATGACAAAGACGTTGAGATTAACGAATTGAAAGCAAAAATAACAGAGCTTGAAGCGGGTAAAACTCAAATGTCAGCAGAAGTAGAAGCGGCTAAAAAAGTAGCTTTAGAAATGGCTGAGGAAATGAAAAGAGGAATCAAGCCAGAGGAAGCTCCAAAGAAAAGCTACGAAGAAATGAGTAACAAAGAGAAAGCATTGTATAACAGAGGTAAATTGTAAGACATGAGCGAAGAAGTAAAAGAAGTGAAATTCTTAAATCCTTTTGATGAGGGCGTAACTTATGCCGAATTTAAAAAAGCTTTAGGAAAAAAGTCAGTAGCGGAATACTGCAAAGGAAAATTAAGCGATGAACAAATCGAATTTTTAGAAACCGAATTATCAATTTTAAAAACAGAATAGAAATGGCAATTACTTACACAGGTACAAAAACACAGACAGGAGAGTACGCAGAAATCGTGCAGGAAATCTATGCAGATTCTCCAACATTTAGAGGAGAAACAATTGAAGTTGTAGAAGGACACAAATCAGGAATGGACATTTATGAAAGTTCAGCAGACGTTACTTTTACAGCGGCGAATTATGGGCAAGTTACAGCGGACAACATCGCTTTAAAAACTCAAAAATCAACTGTAAACTTAAAAACTTTCAACGCTGAGGGAATCGTAGATGAAAGTTCGTTAAAGGGAACTCGATTTGAAAGATCAATGAAAGCGGGTGCTTTTAATGTTGTTTCTGATGAGTTCGACCAAAAGGTATTAATTCAAGTTACTCCAGCAATTGGTGCTAAATTAGAGTCTTGGGTTTGGAACGGAGCAACAGCAGCTACAAAAACAGCTATCGCAGCTTTAACGCCGGGTGCTGGACAAGGTTCAATTTCAGCAGGTGCGCAAGCTTTAGTAGCTGCAATGCCAACTACTTTATTTGATTCGATTCCTGCAACTATGTTGTATAACGATTCTCAATCAAAAGCAGTGCCGGGTGCAGGTTTAGGAGATTATTTAAAAGTAGCTTCGCCAGCAACTATCACAAGCGCAAACATTGTAGCGGAATATGTGAAAATTTACAATACTATTCCTGACAATGTTCTTGTAAAAACAGGAGATGAAGCTCCAATTATTTACGCACCAAAAGCACACTACAAATTAATCAAAGCGGCTAACAGAGTTCAAGGTGCAGCGTTACAAGAAAACTTCGTTGGAAATTCTTTCAATGACATGTACTTTAACGACGTGAAAATCGTATTTGTTGACTTAGTTACTTTTGTAATTGTGGCTCAAAAGAACAACATCAAATTAGTTATGGACTTGTTGTCTGACAATTCACAATTAATCATCGAAAAAGAGGCAAACGCATCAACAAGAAGAATCTTAAAAATGATTACTTCTATGAATACGTGGGTAGTTAAACAAAAATGGAACGTTTTATACAACGGATAAGATATGGGATTAACTAAATCAAGAGTAGTAAGCCGAACAGCCCCTATGAAAGGGGTTAAGGCTATTGCTTTTGCTCCATACGACCCTAACAATTTAGTAGTTAACACCCCGACAGGGGTGATAACTTTGCCAGCGGTTATGACAACACCGCCAGCGATTGCAAGAGTTGGAGTAAAAGCCACAGGTAACAACGTAGTAGAAACAGGAACTTTTGACGAAGCAACTCGTACAATTGAGTATGTTGGCG
>CAZULO010000008.1:28225-34623 GCA_964621245.1 uncultured Flavobacterium sp. | reverse complement strand
AATTCTGGAATAAAAGAGGAAGTAAATGAAAACATTGATGAGAAATTTACCATTGATGATTTTTCTCAGTATGTTCCTGCTGCATCAGTTTATGGTTTAAATGCTTTTGGAGTGAAAGGAAAACATAATTTTAAAGACAGAACAATTATATTGGGTACTTCTTATTTAATTATGTCAGCATCAGTATTAAGTTTAAAATCAATTACTAAAGTGGAAAGACCAGATGGTTCGGCTTTCAATTCTTTTCCGTCAGGACATACTGCAACAGCTTTTGCAGGTGCAGAATTTCTTTGGCAAGAGTATAAAGATGTTTCTATTTGGTATGGTATTTCAGGTTATGTTATTGCAACAGGAACAGGTATTTTTAGAATGTATAACGACAGGCATTGGTTAACAGATGTTGTTGCAGGTGCTGGAATAGGTATTCTAAGCACTAAAATTGCTTATTGGATAAATCCATTTATTCAAAAGAAAATCTTCAATTCAAGAGAAAATAATGGCACATCTATAATTGCACCATTTTATAACGGAAAGCAATTTGGAGTTGGTTTTATAAAGTCTTTTTAAAACAAAACAACTTATTTTTTTAACTTAAAACTTAAATAAGCTTTCCAGTTGGTTTAAGAAAGTCTATTGTTTATTTAAAAAAACAAAATCCTATCAAATTATTGATAGGATTTTTTATGCTTAATTTATTCAGCATTCTAATATTAAACATCATTTTAGTTAAAACATTTTTAATGAAGAAAACTATATTTTTATATATCGGTTGACTAAATGTTAACTAAAAATCACGTTAAACCTTGTGAATAGGCTTTAAAAGTGACCTCGGCAGGGTTCGAACCTGCAACCAACGGAGCCGAAATCCGTCATTCTATCCAGTTGAACTACGAAGCCATTTTGAGTTGGGAGTTAGAAGTAGGAAGTTGGGAGTTTTTACTCGGTACTTCGTACTACGTATTTTAAACTAAAAGTTTTTTAACTATTGTTGAAATTGTTTTTCCTTCTGCTTGTCCGCCAATTTGTGCTGCAGCTAAGCCCATTACTTTTCCCATTGACGCAATACCAGACGCACCCGTTTCAGCAATAATTTTTGCAACGATGGCTTCTACTTCTGCTTCTGATAATTGAGCGGGTAAGAATTTTTCGATTACGGCGATTTGTGCTAGTTCTGGTTCTGCTAAATCGGGACGGTTTTGAGTGGTGAAAATTTCAGCACTGTCTTTACGCATTTTTACTAATTTTTGTAAAATTTTAATTTCGTCCGCTTCTGTAATTTCTTCTTTTGAACCTGAAGCCGTTTGAGCCAATAAAATTTCAGATTTAATAGCACGTAAAGCTTCCAAAGCTACTGTATCCTTAGCGCGCATTGCCTCTTTCATCGTATCCATTATTTGTGCAGATAAGCTCATATATTTTGAAATTTAGTTAGTTAGTTATTTAAATACTTGATTGAAATTTAGGCTTCACCCCAGATAGTAGCGGCATCCTTTTTTTGTTTATTTGCACTTGTTTAAAAATCAAAATTTCTAACAAAAAAAGATATAGCGGATAGCTGGATTAGGTGCCAAAAAACCTAAGCAAAAGTAATAAAAAATCCCGACTCTTTGATAAGAAGTGAACATTTAAGTATTAAAAAATGCAAATTACTTTTTTTCAAGATATTTTAGCGTTTTCCTGTAAAGTTTGACTAAGAAATAAACAATTGTAAGCGCTAAAACTAATATTAGCACTTGTAAAAAGAACAATTCGATACTAAAATTTTCTACTGTTTTTTCCATCCTTATTTTTTAACTGTTTTTCTTAAGAGTAAATATATAATTAAAAAAAGTGTAAACAAAAATAGTTATTAGTAAAGAAATAATTCTTGAATAAAAGAGTATTAGTAAAATCATAGGTTACATTTTGCTTTAAAATAAAAAATCCCGACATGTAAAAACATATCGGGATAAAATTTAAGTTTATTAACTTTTATACTTAATCTACGTTATCGTGTAAGAAAGAATTATTTGAACGCAACTGTATGTCGTCGTTACTGTCAAAACCTAATGACATACGAGATGGTGTATTTGGGTTTGGCATACTAGTAACATCTAAACCTTGGCGGCGAAAAGCGGGTTCTTTTTCTAAATCGTCAATTCGGCTTGGATTATTGAACTTGTGATTGAAACTTTTCAATTTATTTTTTCTTTCTTCTGCTCTTGCTCTTAGAATTTCTTCAATTGACATTTCTACAGGTGAAGCCGTTTCAAAATTACTAGTATTTTCGACAATAGTTTCAAGAATTGGCGTTTGCTTTACGGTGAAATTAATTTCTTCATCAATAGGTTCTGCCACATGTGACAAGGTAGCAGCCGGTTGGAAAAGCGTATCAATTTCTTCTTCTAAAGTATATTTGATAATTCCATTTTGGCCCAATTCTGTTACTGGAACCACTTGAACGGCTTCTTTTACCTTAATGGCTTTAGTTTCTTCAGACAATTCAAAAACAACGGTATTGGCTTGACTTTCGGTGTGATTTTCGAATAAATCAAAAGAAAAATCTAAACTTGGAGCTGCTACAAATTCAGGTTCAACCACTTCAATTTCACGTACTGAATTAGAAATGATTTCAAATTGCGGAAGAGTTTCTGGAGCAGAAACTACAGCTACTGGTTCATTGTAGTGCACTTTTTGAACAGGAACTTCAACTTGTGTTGGTGTTTGAGCCACTACAGGTTGTTTTACTTGTTCAGAAACATTTTCGAAAAACACATCTAAATTTTTGATAAAATCAGTGGTTTCCACTAAATCTGAAACAGGCGCTTTGGGTTGTTCCATTTCAAAATCATTTAATTCAAAAACAATTTTGGCAGCTGTTTCAGTAGGAACTTCCTTTGGCAATTCGGTTTCAAAAACGTTAGCTTGGGCAGTAACAACTGGAGTTGAAACAGCATTTGGCGTTAAATTATGTTGTATTTTTTGCTCACCATCTAAAGAATGAATAATCTTTTGAGGTTCGGCATTTATAATTTCTTTTTGTTGTTCGATATTAAAACCTGTAGCAATTACAGTTACAGAAATAGAATCTTGTAAGTTTTCATCTTCACCGATACCCATGATGATATTGGCGTTATGGCCCGCCTCATTTTGGATGTATTCGTTGATTTCACTGATTTCATCAATCGTGATTTCATCAGATCCAAATGTGATAAGCAACAACACATTTTTGGCACCTGTAATTTTATTATCATTTAATAATGGAGAATCTAATGCAGATTGAATAGCCACTTTTGCTCTATCCGAACCTGAAGCAACATAAGATCCCATGATAGCCGTACCACTGTCACTTAAAACCGTTTTGGCGTCTTTAAGGTCAATGTTCATAGTTAAGTGATTGGTAATCACTTCCGCAATTCCTTTAGAAGCAGTAGCTAACACTTCATCGGCTTTAGAGAAACCTGCCTTGAAACCAAGATTTCCGTAAACTTCTCTTAGCTTGTTATTATTGATAACAATTAAGGAGTCGACTTGTTTTCTTAGTCTTTCCACACCTTCCATGGCTTGTTCCGAACGATTTTTTCCTTCAAACTGGAACGGAATAGTTACAATTCCGACCGTTAAAATCCCTCTTTCCTTAGCTAATTGAGCAATAACTGGCGCTGCACCGGTTCCAGTACCACCACCCATACCGGCAGTGATAAAAACCATTTTAGTGTTTGCATCAAGCATCTTTTCAATTTCTTCAATACTTTCTAAAGCGGCTTGTTGTCCGATTTCTGGTTTTGCACCAGCTCCTAAACCTTCGGTTAAATTAACTCCTAACTGAATTTTATTAGGTACCGGACTAGTTTGTAAGGCTTGAGAATCTGTGTTACACACTACAAAATCAACACCTATAATTCCTTGTCTAAACATGTGATTGATGGCATTGCTTCCGCCGCCTCCAACACCAATAACTTTTATTACGTTAGATTGATTTTTCGGTAAATCAAACGTAATGTTTCCAAATTCGTTGTTGCTTTCCATATATTTGGCTTTCTTTATTTTTTTGTTATTTGCTACTAATAACAATTATTCTACATTATCTAAAAACTCTTTAATTTTTCCCAGAAGGTTATTAAAGTCGTATTTCTTTTTTCTTTCTTGTGTTTCTTTGGTTACTATAGGCGCAACGGGTGCTTCTACAACAACTGTTTCGACTACAGGTTGCGTAATTACTGGCTCTGGAGCTTTTACAACTTCAGATTCGGCAGATTTCATTTCTACAAAAGGCGTAGCGCTATTGGTTTGATTGCGTAAGCTTTCCATAACCAATCCTACAGAAGTGGCATAAAGCGGGCTTGATAATTCTTCGCTAGAATTACCTGCTAAATGTTCGTTAGGAAAACCAATTCGGGTATCCATACCTGTAATATATTCTACCAATTGTTTGATGTGCTTTAACTGCGAACCGCCACCAGTTAATACTATTCCTGCAATTAATTTTTTCTTTGATTCATCGTGACCGTATAATTTAATTTCTGCATAAACTTGTTCTATAATTTCCACTACTCTAGCGTGAATAATTTTAGATAAATTTTTCAAAGAAATTTCTTTAGGTTCACGACCTCGTAACCCAGGAATGGAAACAATTTCGTTATCTTTATTTTCACCTGGCCAAGCAGAACCGAAACGTGTTTTTAATAATTCAGCTTGTTTTTCGATGATTGAACAACCTTCTTTAATATCTTCTGTAATTACATTTCCACCGAAAGGAATGACTGCAGTATGACGAATTACTCCGTTTTTAAAAACCGCTAAATCAGTAGTTCCACCACCAATATCGATAAGGGCTACACCGGCTTCTTTTTCTTCCTCACTTAAAACCGCATCTGCAGAAGCTAAAGGTTCTAAAGTTAATCCGGTTAATTCTAGTCCTGCATTTTTTACACAACGTCCTAAATTTCTAATCGAAGCGGCTTGCCCAACTACGATATGAAAACTAGATTCTACTCTAGCACCATACATTCCGATAGGTTCTAAAATTTCAGATTGTCCATCAATTTTAAACTCTTGTGGTAAGGCATGAATGATTTCTTCTCCAGGAAGCATAGATAGATTTTGAACTTGACAAGTTAATTGTTCAATATCATATTCCCCAATTACTTCTTCAGGATTTTTTCTACTAATATAATCACTATGTTGAATGCTACGAATGTGTTGTCCGGCAATACCGACTACTACATCGTTAATTTTATAACCTGAATTATTTTCAGCTTCTAAAATAGCTTGTTGAATAGACTGAATGGTTTGTGTGATATTATTTACCACACCTCTATGCACACCTAAGCTCTTGGATTTCCCTACTCCAAGAATTTCTAATTTCCCATACTCATTTTTCTTGCCGATCATGGCTACAATCTTAGTTGTACCAATATCTAAACCAACCGCAATACTTTCTTTGTTCATCATCTATTCTTTATTTTGAACACACTACCTGTTGTGTGAAAATTAAATTTATTGATTTGTACTTCCCAATTAATGAATCTTTCGATGCAAATTGATAAAAAGCTTTATAATTTTTAAACTTTTTATCTATAAAAACCGGTTTGCCAAAATTAATTTCGTAATCATATTCTCTAGAAAGCATGGTCATCCCACCATTCTTTTGAATACGAATCGCGATGATATTCTTTTTTAAGAATTCATCTTTCTTAATCGCGTTAAAAGTTTCAATAAAACCTTTTTTAAATTCTCCTTCAATATTTCCTTGAACAATAGGAACTCTGGATGAAAAATTCTCAGACAATTGAAACAGATTACCCATTTTGTCTACGTAAAAATTGTTGACGCCATTAACCACTCTAGCTACAGGGGACTTTTGTAAAACTTTAGTCATTAACACGCCATCTACCGAGGTAAAAACCTCTGCGTTTTCAACAAATGGCTGCTTCTTCAAGGCACTTTCCAAATCTTTCAAAGCTACTTTATCTTTTTGGATTGAAGAAGAGCCTCCTAGTTTTTGTATTAACAAGTTATTAACCATCTCATTTGTTAAAAACATTTTGTTATCCCCTTGAAATTCAACTTGCATCTTAGTGATTTTCCTATGTTGATTTCGATTCTGAGTAAAAGAAAACAAAAACGCCAATACGAAAAGCATCAACAACAAGCGAATAGTATGCCAATTAAACCTTTTCATTTAATACTTTTTTTATGTCTTTCACCATTTCTCCAATATCACCGGCACCAATCGTTAAAAACACATCCGCATCTGACTCCGCAAAGCGATTTATTAACACTTCTTTAGTGACTAAACGCTTATTTTCATTTTTTATTTTACCTAATAACCAACTGGAATTTACACCTTCCATGGGTAGTTCGCGAGCCGGATAAATTTCCAATAAAAGTATCTCATCAAATTGAGCTAAACTTTC
>CAZULO010000008.1:10479-28125 GCA_964621245.1 uncultured Flavobacterium sp. | reverse complement strand
CGCGAGCCGGATAAATTTCCAATAAAAGTATCTCATCAAATTGAGCTAAACTTTCAGCAAAACCGTCAATAAAATCTTTTGTTCTGCTAAATAAATGGGGTTGGAAACAAGCGATAATTTTTTTGTTTGGATACAATTCTCGAACCGCTTGATGAACCGCATTTATTTCTGTTGGATGATGTGCATAATCATCAATATATACTAAATTATTTTCTCTAATTTGGAAGGAGAATCTTCTTCTAACTCCTTTAAAAGTGGCTAGTGCCTTTTTGATTTTATCGACCTCCACACCGTAGGATTTCGCCATAGCAAAAGCCAATAAAGCATTGGTTAAATTATGGTGCCCCGGTAAGCCGAATTTCACATTTTCAATTACTTCTTTTTTAGTTGTTACATCAAAAACATAAAAACCATTTTCTATTCTGATATTTTGCGCTACATAATCCGCATCAACATGTACCGCAATGGTATTCCCTTCTAAAGGCAAACCTTTAATGATAAATAAGTTTTCAGCTGGAACTTTATTTGCGAATTCTCTAAACGATTCTTCAATCGCCGCTACATCACCATAAATATCTAAATGATCTGCATCCATTGAAGTCACACAAGACAAATTCGGATGTAAATGCAAGAAAGATCTATCAAATTCGTCAGCTTCTACCACAGTAACTGTTTTTCCAGAGCCGATTAAATTCGTATTATATCCTTCAACAATTCCGCCTAAAAAAGCGGTAACGTCTACGCCACTTTCATATAAAACATGCCCTAAAATACTTGAGGTTGTTGTTTTTCCGTGCGTTCCAGCCACAGCAAAACAAAACGTATCTTTAGTGATAATACCTAAAACTTCGGCACGTTTTTTAACTGTAAAACCAGTATCTAAAAAGTAATTCCATTCCGTATGATTTTTTGGAACCGCTGGTGTGATTACAACTAATGTGTTTTCTGTGTTTTTAAAACTTTCGTCAATTAAATTTACATCGTCTTCAAAATGAATTTTAATACCATTTTCTTGTAATTCAGCTGTTAGTTGTGTTTCGGTTTTATCGTAACCTGCTACATTTTTTCCGATGAATTGAAAATAACGCGCCAAAGCACTCATTCCGATTCCTCCGATACCAATAAAATAAACGTTATGTATTTGATTTAGATTCATGTTTTAAGTCACTATTTGTTTCGCCACGAAGCCACGAAGTCGCTAAGGCAGTTTATTTTTATTAGTTTTTAATTAATTTCTTAATTTCTTCAACTATATCTTTTGTTGCGTTGGGCAAAGCTAATTTTTTGATATTTTCAGTTAAGCTTTCGAGTTTACTTTTATCGTTTACTAAAGTTTCAAATACGGATTGGAATTGCGTTTCTAATTCCGATTCTTTAAGTAAAATCGCACCACCTTTTTCCACAATTGCTTTCGCATTTTTAGTTTGATGATCTTCAGCTACATTTGGAGATGGAATAAAAATAGTTGGTTTTCCTACGATACATAATTCAGATACCGACGATGCGCCAGAACGAGAAATAACAACATCTGCTGCAGCATAAACCAAGTCCATTCTATCAATGAAAGCTGTAACTTGAACGTTCTCCTTTTCGTTATATTTCAAATAATCGTCGACATAAACCTTACCACATTGCCAAATGATTTGAAAACCAAGTCCTACTAAAAAGTCGATTTCTTTTTCAACCAATTGATTGATTCTTCTGGCGCCTAAGCTTCCACCTAAAATTAAAAGCGTTTTTTTATTCGCATCTAATTTAAAATGCTTGATTGCTTTCTCTTTTTTGTTGGTTACATCCATTAAATCTTGACGTACAGGATTTCCAGTTAACACCATTTTATGTTTAGGAAAAAAACGTTCTAAATTTTCATAAGCTACACAAATTGCATTAGCTTTTTTAGCTAATAATTTATTCGTAATTCCAGGAAAAGAATTTTGCTCTTGAATCACCGTTGGAATACCTAACATAGAAGCCACTTTAAGCACAGCACCACTTGCAAAACCGCCAGTTCCAATAACCACATCGGGTTTGAATTTTCTTAAGATTGAAAAAGACTTCACTAAACTTGAAGTCAATTTTAAAGGAAACATGGCATTTTGAAGTGTTACTTTACGTTGCAAACCTGCAATCCAAAGTCCTTCAATTTTATAACCCGATTGAGGTACTTTTTGCATTTCCATTTTATCTTTGGCCCCTACAAATAAAAATTCAGCATCAGGAAATTGTGCTTTCAATTCGTTTACAATTGCAATTGCTGGATAAATATGTCCACCTGTTCCGCCTCCGCTTATGATAAATCTTTTTCCCATTACTTTTTATTTAAAACTGCCTGCATTGGGTTTTGCCCATTTACTAAACTATCTCCTTCATCATTCAATTCGTTTTCTTGTTTTAAAGATTCGCGAATTGAATATTTCATATCATTTACTTTTTGCTCTTCTTCAGATATTGTATCAGAAGAACCCTCTTCATTCATAATAGAGACTTCCCTATCAATAATTCGTTGTAAAGCAGCTTCTCTATCTTGCAAATCTTTTAAATCCGCCGCAATTTCATCTTCTTTTTTAGTTACACTTAGGATAATTCCTAACGACAAACAAGTCATCCAAATAGATGTTCCACCAGAACTAATCAAAGGCAGAGGCTGACCAGTAACAGGCAAAAGCTCTACCGCAACTCCCATATTTATTAAAGCTTGAATAATAATAGGAAAACCAAGTCCGATAATTAACAACTTACCAAATAAACTGGTTGATTTATTAGCTCGAACTAGAAATCGTATAAAAAGCAACATATAGAAAAAGACCAAAGACAACCCGCCAATTAAGCCATATTCCTCCACAATAATGGCAAAAATAAAATCGGAAGACGATTGAGGTAAAAAGTTTTTCTGTATACTTTTACCTGGACCTACTCCGTTTATTTTTCCTACAGCAATTGCTATTTTTGCGTTTTCGATTTGATATTTGTCTTCATCAGGTTTGTCTGTGGTAAAATTTTCAATTCTTTTTTCCCAAGTTGCGACACGATTAAATAATTTTTGTCCAGGAAAAGCCTTCGATAATAAAAACACCAACATTAAAAGAGCTATACCTGAAGCAATTATAATCCCTAAATATTTTAAAGGATATTGTCCGATAAAAAGCAACATACAAACCATTGCAAACATTAATGCTGTGGTTGAAAAGTTAGAAGGTAAAATACAAATTAAAACGGCACTAACAGGCAACCAAATTTTTGTTGCTGAATCTTGAAAAGTATAAGGAGCTTCTTTTAGTTTTGTTAAAGTTCGCGCTACATATACCATTAAAACAGTAAAAGCTAAAGTAGACGTTTGAAAAGACATGCCGATAAATGGAATATTAAGCCATCTACTGGCATTAGCCCCACCAATAACTTTCCCTTGAAGTTGTGTATAAACTAATAGCGGTATAACAAGTAACATTCCGAAAATTGAATACTTTTTAAATTTTTCGAAATGTAACTTATGCACCCAAAATACAATTCCTAAACCAATAGAAAGATGCACAAAATGTTTCAGAATAATTCCAAAAGTTGTGCCACCATTTCCTACTGTATACACCAAATTGGTACTAGCGCTATAAACAGGTAAAAAAGAGACAATGGCCAGTAAAAAAATTACGGCCCAAATGGTTTTATCTCCCTTAAGATGGCTAACTAGTTTATTCATTTGATATTAAATTGCATTATTAAAAAATGCCAAAAATATTTAACTCCGCTGAAGTCTGATTTGTGTTTATGTTATAGATATTTGACTCCGTTAGTGTCAAAATAAATCTTGTTATAAATTCTGTACTGCTTGTTTGAATTGTTTTCCTCTATCTTCATAATTTTCGAATAAATCGAAACTAGCACAAGCAGGAGAAAGCAAAACGGTATCCCCTTTTTCTGCCATTTTACTAGCTATTTTTACGGCTTCAACCATAGAAGTAGTTTCTACAAACATATCCACTAAACCTTCAAATTTATCAGACAACTTTTTATTATCTACACCTAAACAAATAATTCCTTTAACTTTTTCTCGCACCAAAGCCATCAATTCGTCGTAATCATTTCCTTTATCCACACCTCCTACAATCCAAACCGTTGGTGTATTCATACTATCTAAAGCAAAGAAAGTAGCGTTCACATTTGTAGCTTTAGAATCGTTGATATATTGAACATTGTTAATTTTAAGTACTTTTTCTAATCGATGTTCTGCACCTTGGAAGTTTGTTAAACTTTCTCTTATGGTAGCTTTTCTTATATTCATTAATTGCGCCACTGCAGTAGCCGCCATTGTATTTTTCACATTATGTTTGCCTTCTAAAGCAAGTTGATTGATTGGCATATTAAATTGTTCTTCGTTTAGGTTGATATTAATTTCGTTGTTTTCTGTGATACTTCCACCTTCTTCTAATTTTTCTGAAAGAGAAAAAGGCACTTTGTTTGCTTGTATAGGATGATTGGCTAACCAATTTGAAATGGCTTCATCATCTGCATCATAAATCAAATAATCATCTGCTGTTTGATTCATGGTAATTCTGAATTTAGAATTGATATATAAATTATAATCATAATTATATCGATCTAAATGATCTGGACTAATATTGGTAATAATGGCAATATCAGGTTTGTAATTAAGAATGCCGTCTAATTGAAAACTACTCAATTCTAGCACATAACAATCGTGTTTGTTTTCGGCTACTTGCCAAGCAAAACTTTTCCCAATATTTCCGGCTAATCCCACATTTAGTCCGCCTTGTTTTAATATGTGATAGGTTAACAAAGTCGTAGTTGTTTTTCCATTACTTCCTGTAATTCCGATCGTTGTGGCAGTGGTAAAAGGGGCTGCAAATTCAATCTCTGAAATCACAGGGATTTTCTTTTCTAACAACTTTTTTACGATGGGTGATTTTTCAGGAATACCCGGACTTTTCATCACTACATCCGCATTTAGAATTAATGCTTCTGTATGCTTTTCATCTTCCCAATCAATTTTATTAATCGTAAGAACTTCTTTATAATTTTCTTTTATTTTTCCGAAATCGGATACAAAAACATCGTATCCTTTTTTCTTACCTAAAATAGCAGTTCCAACACCACTTTCTCCGCCGCCTAATATTACTAATCTCATTTGTTATTTACGATTTACGATTAATGATTTACGATTAATGATTACTATTAACGTAGCTTTAATGATACTAATGAGAAAATGGCTAAAATGATAGCTACAATCCAGAAACGTGTTACGATTTTACTTTCGTGATAGCCTTTTTTCTGGTAATGATGATGTAAAGGCGACATTAAGAAAATACGTCGACCTTCACCGAATTTCTTTTTCGTATATTTAAAGTAAGTGACCTGTAAAATCACTGAGAAGTTTTCCGCCAAGAAAATTCCACATAAAACAGGAATCATTAATTCTTTTCGAACAGCAATAGCAATTACTGCAATAATTCCACCAATAGTTAAACTTCCTGTATCGCCCATAAAAACGGTAGCTGGATACGTATTATACCATAAAAATCCAATTAAAGCTCCTACAAAGGCACCGATATAGATTGTCATTTCTCCCGAATTTGGGATGTACATAATATTCAAATAATTAGAAAAAATAATATTTCCAGAAACGAAGGTAAAAATCCCTAAAACTAAAACAGAAATAGCAGAAGTCCCGGCTGCTAATCCGTCAATTCCATCCGTTAAATTGGCTCCATTTGAAACGGCAGTTATAATAAAAATTACAATTGGAATAAAAATTAACCAAGCCCAATTTTGATAATCATCACCAAGAAAAGACAACACTTCTGCATAATCGAAGGTGTTGTTTTTAAAAAACGGAATGGTCGTTTCCATCGATTTCACTTCCTGCGAGGTAGATTTAATTACTGTTTCGATACCTTGCTTATTGAGTACTACATCATCTTTAATAGTCACACTTGGGTGAAAATACAAAGTGGCACCAACAATAATTCCTAAACCTACTTGACCGATAACTTTAAATCTTCCCTTTAAACCATCTTTATCCTTTTTGAAAATTTTGATATAATCATCAAGAAATCCGATACTTCCCATCCAAACCGTAGTAATCAAAAGCAAAATGATATAAATATTATCTAGTTTAGCTAATAATAATACAGGAACTAAAGTCGCCAAAATTATAATTAAGCCACCCATAGTTGGTGTTCCCGCTTTTTGTACTTGACCATCTAAACCTAGTTCACGAACCGTTTCTCCAACTTGTTTATTTCTTAAATAACTGATAATTCTTTTTCCATAAATAGTAGAAATCAGTAACGATAAAATAACCGCCATTCCAGAACGGAAGGTAATATATTGAAACAAACCTGCTCCTGGCAAATTGTAGGCTTCGTCTAGGTATTTAAAGATGTAGTATAACATAATTTTTGGGTTTAAAAGGTTAAATGTTTATGAGTTTAAAAGGTTTAGGCAAGTTTACCCGAATCAATTACACTCCTTACTATTTACTCTTTACTCTTTACTATTTTTCTAATTGTTTTAATAATTCTTTTACAATTTGCATGTCGTCAAAATCATGACGGACGCCGTTTATTTCTTGATAGGTTTCATGTCCTTTTCCAGCAATTAAAATTATATCGCCCCGATTTGCCAATTGACAAGCGGTTTTGATGGCTTGTTTTCTATCTAAAATGGAAACTGTTTTCTTAAAATTCTGACCTTCCACTCCAGCTTCCATTTCTTCGATAATCGTTTGAGGATTTTCAGTTCTTGGATTGTCTGCTGTAAATATGGCTTTATCACTTAATGACGCAGCAATTTGTGCCATAATAGGTCGTTTTGTTTTGTCTCTGTCGCCACCGCAACCGACAATTGTAATTAATTGTTCGTTTTTTGTACGAATATCTCCTATTGTTTTTAGTACATTTTCTAAAGCATCCGGAGTATGTGCATAATCTACAATAGCAGTAATTTTTGAAGGTGAAATTATAAATTGAAAACGTCCAGAAACACTTTCTAATTCCGACAAAATTCGTAATGCTTCATAGCTTTCCATACCTAATTCTACAGCCACACCATAAATAGCTACTAAATTATAGGCATTGAAGGAACCGATTAATTTTGTCCAAACCTCCTCATTATTAATCTTCAATACCAAACCTGATAATTGATTTTCTAAAACCTGAGCTTTAAAATCGGCATAGGTTTTTAAAGCATACGTTCGTTTTTTGGCATTAGAATTTTGAAGCATTACAGCTCCATTTTTATCATCCACATTAGTTAAAGCAAATGCTGATTTTGGTAGTGTATCGAAAAATGATTTTTTCACATCTCTGTATTCAGCAAACGTATCGTGATAATCTAAATGATCGTGCGATAAATTCGTAAAAACGCCACCTTCAAAATGTAAAGATTCTGTACGTTTTTGGTGAATTCCGTGAGAAGAAACTTCCATGAAACAGAATTCACATCCTACCGCTATCATTTCATTTAAATAATGATTAATAGTTAATGAATCTGGAGTAGTATGAGTCGCCTTGTGTTCCTCAGTATCTACCATGATTTTAACAGTAGAAAGCAAACCGACTTTATAGCCTGCTTTTTTATACATTTGATACAATAAAGAAGCAATGGTAGTTTTTCCATTTGTACCTGTAATGCCAATTAATTTTAGTTTTCGGGAAGGATTATCATAATAATTTGCCGCTAAAAAAGCCAATGCCTGATTGGAGTTTTGAACTTTTACATACGTAATATTTTCAGATAAAGAAGTCGGTAAATCTTCACAAACTACAACAGAAGCACCTAATGAAACCGCTTTATCAATAAATTGATGTCCATCAGAAAGTGAGCCTTTAATAGCCACAAAAACATCGTTTTTAGTTACATTTCTTGAATCAAATTCAATTTTTTCAATAGCCAAATCCGTTGAACCGTGAACCGATTCAATCGTAACTTTATATAATATGTCTTTTAAAATATTCACGATAATTCAAGAGTTATAGTTTGATTTTTCTTAAATAATTCACCAGGCTGCAGGGATTGCTTTTTCACTTTTCCCATGCCAATAAATTTCACCTTTAATCCCAAATTTTCTAATAAGGAAACTGCATCCATTCCAGCCATTCCTTTTACATTTGGAATTTTACTGGTATTACCTTGAGATTTTTTCTCATAAGAAGCATACAAAGCATCTTGTTTTTTATTCTGCAACTGTATACTTTTAAATTTATTCGTATTTGGTACATCGGTAAAAATCTTTTGCGCGATGCGTTTGAAAACAGGTCCAGCTACATCTGCTCCATAATAATTATTTAAAGACGTATTGGGTTTATGTACCACAATAATGCAAGAATACTTGGGTTGGTCGGCAGGAAAATAGCCTACAAATGAAGAAGCATAATACATCTTATCTTTACCTTTACTATAATTTACCTGAGCGGTTCCTGTTTTACCAGCCATTGAAAAATCGGAAGAATACAGTTTACTTCCTGTTCCCTTTTTTACCACATTCGCCAGTATTTTTTTAACTTTAGCTAGCGTTTCAGCGGAACACATTTTTTCATTGATGACCTCAGTTTCTATTTTTTTAATGGTTTTGTTCCATTCTTTTATTTCTTTAACGAAAATAGGTTTGATCATTTTTCCGTTATTGGCAATTCCGTTATATAGCGTTAAAGTTTGTAAGGGCGTCATAGAAACGCCATAACCATAAGCCATCCAGGGTAAAGAAAGTGCATTCCAATTGTCTGACCCAGGCTGTGGAATGTAAGATTTTGCTTCCCCTAAAAGTTGGATTCCGATAGGTTTATTTAATCCATAACTATTTAATCGGTCGGTAAACTGTTTTGGATTTTCTCTATAATTTTGATACATGGCTTGAACCAAAACCGTGTTGGAAGAAACTTCAAAACCTCTTGCCAAAGAAATACTGCCATAACCACCATCATGAGAATCTTTAACTTTTCTATTTCGTATTGTTATAATTCCGCCATTAGTGTTGTACACTTTAGAAGTATCTACTTTTTTATCCTCTAAAAGCGCAATTAAATCTAGTAATTTAAATGTTGAACCTGGCTCATGAGATTCGGCAACTGCATAATTCTGCGTTTCGAAATAAGATCCATCACTAGCTCTACCTAAATTCGAAATGGCTTTTACTTCCCCTGTTTTGGTTTCCATTACCACCACACAACCGTGATCTGCTTCATACAATTCAAGTTGTTTCAATAGTGCATGATGGGCGATATCTTGAATAAAAACATCAATAGTTGACACAATATCATAGCCATCAACAGGATCTAATTCATTTACATCTGAAATAGGTTTCCATTGGTTTTTTGCGATTTTTTGCATCAACCTATGACCATTTGTACCGTTTAAATAGCTACGAAACGCATATTCTAATCCTTTTCCTTGATTGCCATCACGTTCGTAACCAATAGTACGATTAGCAATTAATCCGACAGGGTGTTTTCTTACGGTTTGTTGTTCTACGATTATACCCCCTTTATTAGCACCTAACTTAAATAAAGGAAATTTTTTGATACGCATAAACTGAGTAAAACTCAATTTTTTTGCCACTAAAAAATACCTGTTTTTTGTATTTTTGGCTTTACGTAATTCTCTTTGAAAGGTCCCGGAAGATTTTTTTAAAAGTAACGCTAAGGAATCTGACAAGGCTACATAATTTGCCTCAAAATTTTCATCGGAAGGGGCAACAGCATCAAAACGTATGGTATATTCTGGAATAGAGGTCGCTAATAAACTACCATCAGACGAGTAAATATTTCCTTTATTTGCTGGAATTTCGAAATTTTTGACTGTACGTTGTTTGGCTAAATTTCGATAATAATCCCCTCCAACCCACTGAATATTAAACAATTTTACCCCAATGGCAATTGAAAACACCACAACACAGACCACCACTAGCGTGAGTCTATAGGAAAGGGTGTTATCTTTTTTTACTGCCATATTTTTAATTTATCTAAAAAGGTTTTTTCTTCTGGTTTGCGAATTACAATTTTTTTGGGCGGAACGGATGATGGAAAAATTTGTCTTTCTTCCATTTTTTTTGATATCGTAGATTCCATTTTGAGCTTCATGAGTTCGGAACGGGTGTCTACAAATCGAGATCGCAATTCCTTTACTTCATTGGTTAAGCTGGTAATTTTATAATTTTTTTCGTCATACTTATGATTAAAATAAATCATCAACATAGCCAAGGAAAATAGAAAAACTATAAACTTCCATGTTTTAAGAGCATCATCATCAATTAAGAATTTTGCTTTTAACAGGCTATATATACTATTCTCTTTTGCCATTATTTTTTTTCTGCAATACGTAATTTAGCACTTCTGGCTCTATTATTTTGTTCGATTTCTGTTGTAGAAGGCACAATTAACTTCCCAATACTTTTAAAAGGAACTTCAAAATTTCCGAAAAAATCTCGTTCCGGTTCTCCTTCAAACATGCCGTTTCTAACAAATCGTTTTACTAATCTATCTTCTAAAGAATGATATGAAATCACACTTAATCGTCCGCCAGAAACTAATAATTCTTCTGTTTGAATTAAAAATTCTTTCAAGACTTCAATTTCCTGATTCACTTCGATACGAATCGCTTGATAAATTTGAGCTAAGATTTTATTGGCCTTATGACCTGGCAAAAAACGAGCTAACACTTCTTTTAATTGCTCAGAATTTTTAATCTTTTTATCACTTCTAGCTGCTACGATTACATTTGCCATTGCGCCGCCATTTTTCAATTCACCGAAATCAACAAAAACACGTTTTAATTCTTTCTCTTCGTAATCATTAATCACTTCAAAGGCTGAAAGTGGATCATTTTGATTCATTCTCATATCTAAAGCTCCATCAAAACGGGTTGAAAAACCTCTATCAGCTACATCAAATTGATGAGAAGAAACCCCAAAATCTCCTAAAATCCCATCAACTTGTTTCACTCCATAAAAACGCAAAAAACGCTTGATGAAGCGAAAATTTTCATTGATCAATACAAATCTGTCATCTTCGATTGCATTAGCCAAAGCATCTTTATCCTGATCAAAACCAAACAGTTTTCCATTTGGTCCTAAATGTTTCATAATTTCTCTAGAATGTCCTCCACCACCGAAAGTTACATCCACATATATACCGTCTGGCTTAATATTTAAACCTTCAACTGTTTCTTTTAAAAGTACAGGATTATGATATTCCATCTTCGTCTTCATTTTGATTACCCATTACTTCTTCGGCTAAATCTGCAAAATCTACCATAGCGGTGTCTAAAGCGGACTCGTACAAATCTTTATCCCAAATTTCAATTATTGAAACTGCTGACGACAAGACAATGTCTTTATCAATTTTAGAAAACAACACTAAGTCTTTTGGAATTAACAAACGACCTGTAGTATCTATTTCAACCATTTTTACACCCGCAGTAAATGCGCGGATAAAATCGTTGTTTTTTTTGACAAACCGGTTCAGTTTATTCATTTTCTGCATAACTTTATGCCATTCATTCATCGGATATAACTCCAAACAAGGTTGAAATACAGAACGTTTCAACACAAAGCCCTCGTCAAGATTACCCAATTGTTTCTTGAGAGGCGCAGGCATCATGAGCCTTCCTTTTGCATCGACTTTACACTCGTATGTTCCTAAAAACGTGTTCAACTTGTAGGTATGAATTAATTAGGAGACAAATTTAAAAAATATTTTACCACTTTTTACCACTAAATACCACTTTGTTAATAAGTTTTTAGCTGAAAAAGACGAATTTCCCACTTAACCTCAGAAAACACACTTAGTAACGAAGAATTGTCATTTAGAACAATTTTTATATTATAAAAAAATCATAACCTAATTACCTTAATTTGTTAAGAAACAAATTGAAACATAGCTATTTAACTACTTCTCAATTTAATCGGTAAGGATAATGAACAATTGTGAAAAATTTGTGTATTTTTGTCGCAATTAGTTTAGTTGTACACGATTCAAATATTTATGATAAAGACAGAAAAAAAATACACTTATTTTGAAGCTGGAGAAGGCACTCCAATTATAGTTTTACATGGCTTAATGGGTGGTTTAAGTAATTTTGATGGAGTAGCACAATTTTTCCCTTCTAAAGGATATAAAGTAATTATTCCGGAATTGCCAATTTATACACAAAGTCTATTAAAAACTAACGTGAAAGCATTTGCCAGATATGTTAAAGACTTTGTTACGTTTAAAGGCTATGAACGTGTTATTTTAGTTGGAAATTCTTTAGGCGGACATATTGGTTTATATTTTACGAAACAATATCCAGAATTGGTTAGAGGTTTAGTAATTACTGGAAGTTCTGGATTGTATGAAAGTGCGATGGGTGAAAGTTATCCAAAACGTGGCGATTATGAATATATCAGAAAAAAAGCCGAAGATGTTTTTTATGATCCAAAAGTAGCGACTAAAGAAATCATTGATGAAGTTTTCGCAACCGTGAATGATCGAATAAAATTATTGAAAACATTAACTATTGCCAAAAGTGCCATTCGTCATAATATGGCTAAAGATTTACCAAAAATGCATGCACCAACGTGTATCATTTGGGGAAAACAAGATAAAGTTACACCTCCAGATGTGGCAGTAGAATTCAATAACTTACTACCAAATTCCAATTTATATTGGATTGATGAATGTGGTCATGCCGCTATGATGGAAAAACCAGACGAATTTAATCAGTTATTATATACTTGGTTAACCGATAAAAAATTATAAATAAAATAAAGTCATTCTTTTGGAGTGACTTTAAATTTTTGAACACCTATGAAATCGCTAGAAGTTAATTTGTTTCTGCAAATCCGAATAAATAAAGCGATACCATATGTTTCAAATACCAAATAATATTGAACATATGAAAATAAATACAGCAGAATTTGTTATCAGTAATTCCGTAGTGGAAAAATGTCCAAAAGACAGAATTCCGGAATACGCTTTTATTGGAAGATCTAATGTGGGGAAATCGTCATTAATTAACATGATAACCAACCATAAAAACCTAGCTAAAACCTCTGGAAGACCAGGAAAAACTCAATTAATTAATCATTTTTTAATTAACAAGAACTGGCATTTAGTAGATTTACCAGGTTATGGCTATGCGAAAGTTTCGAAAACTACCAAAGCAAAGTTTCAGCAATTTATTACTGATTATTTTGAAAGTAGAGAACAATTGATTTGCGCCTTTGTTTTAGTAGATATTAGACACGAACCACAAAAAATTGATACCGAATTTATCGAATATTTAGGAGAAAGTGAAATTCCTTTTTGTATCGTATTTACAAAAGCCGATAAGTTAGGAAAAACTCACATTCACAAACATGTGGAAGCCTACAAGAAAAATCTGTTAGCCAATGATTGGGCGGAAATGCCACAATACTTTATCACCTCAGCGGAAAGTTCCTTGGGAAAAGAAGAGATTTTAACCTATATTGATGAAGTAAACCAAAATTTGTTTACAGGTTCCGATTTCTAAAACAAATTAGCAAGTTTTGTAAATCACACCATTTAAAATAAAGCAAACCCTCGAAGAATTTTAAACTCTTAGAGGGTTTTATTTTTTACTTTAACAACAATGAATGTTGCGTCATAGCTTCAGGCTTGGGAATTCCCATCAAATCTAAAATAGTTGGCGCAATATCACCTAAAACACCAGATTGAATTTGTATTTTATCGTTATCTACTAGAATAACTGGAACAGGATTGGTAGTATGTGCTGTATTTGGTGAACCATCTGGATTGATCATCGTTTCACAATTTCCGTGATCGGCAATTACAATTGTAGTGTATTGATTGGCTAAAGCAGTTTCTATAATTTCTTTGACACAAACATCTACAGCTTCGCAGGCTTTTATGGCTGCCTCCATTACACCTGTATGTCCAACCATATCACCATTTGCAAAATTTAAACATACAAAATCAACGTCACCTTTTTGTAATTCCGGAAGTAAAGCCTCTTTTAATTCGTAAGCACTCATTTCGGGTTGTAAATCATAAGTAGCTACTTTTGGTGAATTTTTTAAGATTCGAGTTTCCCCAAGAAAAGGTTCTTCTCTTCCTCCTGAAAAGAAAAATGTTACGTGTGGGTATTTTTCCGTTTCAGCAATTCGGATTTGTTTTTTTCCAGCTTTAGAAAGCACTTCACCTAAGGTTTCTGTGATATTATCTTTATCATAAATTACATGAACATTTTCGTAGGTATCATCGTAATTAGTAAGCGTTACATAATACAAAGGCAATTTGTGCATGTTTTGCTCGTGGAAATCCGTTTGTGAAAGCGCTTCTGTTAATTCTCTACCTCTATCGGTTCTGAAATTAAAGAAAATCACCACATCATTGGGTTGAATCGTTTGTCCATCTACAGCAAATAAAGGTGAAATGAATTCATCGGTAACATTTTCATCATAACTTTTTTGTAGACTAGCTACCAAATCAGAAGATGTTTCTCCTACTCCATTTACTACTAAATCGTAGGCTAATTTCACACGTTCCCAACGTTTGTCTCTATCCATGGCATAATATCTTCCAATTACTGAAGCTAATTTTGCATGGGTATTCGAAAGGAAGTTTTGTAAATCTTGAATGTATTTTTTTCCTGATTTTGGATCTACATCACGACCATCCGTAAACGCATGAACGAACATTTTCTTCACACCATTTTCTTCAGCAGCCTCAATTAATCCTCGTAAATGAGAGGTGTGAGAATGTACTCCACCATCGGAAACTAGTCCTAAAAAGTGTACGTTTTTATCATTCGCTTTAGCGTATTCAAAAGCGTCTAATAGTGGTTTTTCATTTTTTAGGGTGTGATTTTTAACGGCTAAGTTAATTTTAGCTAAATCTTGGTACACGATTCGTCCTGCACCTAAATTCATATGTCCGACTTCCGAATTTCCCATTTGACCTTCAGGTAACCCAACATGCAATCCATCTGTTCTTAATTCTGCATTAGGATACTTGCTATACAAGCTTTGTATAAAAGGAATCTTGGCATTATCTATGGCTGACACTTTTGGATCTGGTGAATGTCCCCAACCATCCAATATCATTAAAATTACTTTTTTGTTCATGGTTCAACTTGATTAAGTTACGAAGTTACTGAATTTTTACTCGCAGCCTAAATAAAACTATTAACGAAAAGGTTTTCTTAATTTATTTTTAAATTACACTTTGGGTTTGAATATATTTTTAGCTTGATTGTAATCGATAAAATACCTTACACTCACAGACAATGCGTGACTTAACTGTTCGTGATTAAAAACTTGTTTGATTTGATTGGAATAATCTTTTGAAATTTCTCTTTGAAAATTACCCGAATTATTTCGGTATAAAAAAGACATTTGACTACCAGGCGCAAACCACCAACTGTAAGACAAATCAAAATTCCAAGAATTTAAATTTACATTTCTATTATCAGTATAGTCATAGGCTTCCACATAGCCATTTTCTAATAGTTTATGGTATGAATTATTTTCTGAAAACGACCAATAATGTCTTAGATTCAAACCAAAATTCATTCTTGCATTAATAGAATATTTTCCTTCCAAGCCTGTTTCAAAAGTTTGATTATCTCTTTTGGCAAAAACGATGTCGTCTCCATTTTGTGCGACACGACCTAAATCTTGGTATTCGTTATAAATACTATTTCGGTAAATTAATGTAAAACGATCATTAAAACGATATCTCGGGCTAATATCTAATCCCCAATACCACCAACCTTTAGATTCTGCAAAGCCAATATTCGGATTGATATCAAAAGCAAACTTATTATTATAATTTGAAGAAATGAAACCCCACATACCGTAATTTTTTGGAAAAATCACATATCGACCTTCTACTTGAGGATTGTAAAAATTAAATCTTTTGAAAGGATTGATATTAAAACCAAATCCGGCAGCATGATTTTTTTTATTGGATAGATTTACATTGATGTTAAAATTTTGTTCTTGTAAATAATTAGTTCGATTATCATATTGTGCAAAAGCATTAAAATTGATCCGGAATGAATTTAATTTGTCCGTTGATTTTAACAATCTATAATTAACATTCCCGTAAACAGAATAATAGTTAGTTTGAAAATTTACACCTAAATCATTATTATCATAATCGTCAGAAACATATTCTCCAGAAACAGAAAATCTTACTTTTCCTGAAGTTTCTCCAAAACCAAGATTCGTAGAAATTCCCTTTTTATTTTCTAGATTTTGAAAATCATTAACATAACTATATTTGAAAGCACCATTAGTATTAAAGGTGTTTTTTTTGGTATTCAGATCAAAAGTAGCTGCTGTTACATTCGCATCCCTAAATGAACCATCACGAGTTACATTTGTATTCGTTAAAGACACTGATGAATTCCCATTGAAACGTTGATCTAATACCAAAACATTATAATTTGCTAAAGGTTCCACGGTTTCTTTGCGTTCATTTCCTGTAGTTTTATCACGAATAATAACATCCGTTTTTTTGGTCACCGTATTTAAAAAACCAACACCTAAACCTTCTTTAGTTCGTCCTGAAATTTTCACAGCATTAACTAAATCAATAGCATTTGGATATTCAATAACTTCTTCATTGGCAGTGGTTGTAGGATAAATACTTGCTCTTTGTCCAATTCTTCTAGAGTAAAACAAACCGCCTTTATTAAACAAATCGGTTCCTTCAGTAAAAAAAGGTCGGTTTTCATTTAAAACTTGTTCAAAAGGTCCAAGATTTAGAATTTTATTATCAAATTTAGTTTGCCCAAAATCCGGAATTAATACCATATCTAAAGTAAAGGCATCGGTTAATCCGTACTTTAAATCCATTCCACCTTTAATTGTTCCGAAAGCTTTTTCTTTTCCTGCACTATTTAAATAATATGAAGAGTAAGGAATTAAAAACAATCGAGTGGGTGTATTTATTTTTTCTATACCTTCTAATATTCCAGCTTGTTGCGTAAACGATCCTTTACTATTATCTACTGGGTTCCAAGTAAACATTTGGCGATTTCTTCGCACTTCTCTAAAAAAATTAATTCCCCATGTTTGCTTTTCTTCTTTTGAAAATCGAAGAGCAGCGTATGGAATTCTCATTTCTACTGTCCAACCTTGTGGTGTTATTTTGGCTTTACTTTCCCAAATTGCATCCCAAGAAGTATCTTCGTTTTCTGTAGTTCGTACCAAATCCATTTGCCCATCGGAAGCACTTACAAAAAAACTAAATTCTTGCTGACCATCATTAAAACCATTAATAAAAACACCAAAAGCATCGGTTGAACCAAAATTATCTCGTTCTGAAATTTCCCTTAGAATTTTGTTTGGCTCATTATCGTATAACATCGCACCTATGTATACCGCATCATCATCATAAATTACCTTAACTTCGGTTCTTTGCTCTGGTACTTCTGGTTTTCCATTATCTTGATTATACATCACAAAATTTTGAGCAACAGGAACATTCGTCCAATCTGATTCTGAAAAAACTCCATCAATTTTAATTGAACTATTAGTTTTAAGGGCTGTTAATTTCTTTTTTACAAAATTTGATTTATCGGCTTCTTGAGCAAAAGTATACTGAGAAAAAAGCACCAAACAACTAACAATTTTTAACAATTTCATGGGAATTATTTTATTTAATTACA
>CAZULO010000008.1:0-10379 GCA_964621245.1 uncultured Flavobacterium sp. | reverse complement strand
ACAAACAACTAACAAGAAGATTGACAATGAGTTACAAGTTTTTATCTTTATTCATTTTAGGTTTTATAATAAATCTTTCCGACACTAACGTGGCGCAAAACAACAGCAAAACATCACCTGTAACCACTGTTGCTTTTAATAAGTCACAACTAATTGCTTCAAATAAAACTACAACTTTTGAAGAAAAAACGGAAATGTTATACAAAGACATAGAAATTGGTAGTTATAGTTTACCCGATTTAAATACTTTTATAAAAGCATTTGAAGGCTATTCAGTTTTAGAAAGTCAAGGAAAAATAAAAAATCATATCTTAACTATTGTTGATTTCAGTTTATCTTCTGTTAAAGAAAGAATGTGGGTAATTGATATGGAGCAAAAGAAAGTAATTTTACAAACCTTAGTTTCTCATGGCATGAAATCAGGAACAGCTTATGCAAAATTTTTTTCTAACCAAAATGAATCCTTTAAAAGTAGTTTAGGATTTTTTATCACTGGAGAAACTTACCAAGGTAAACATGGTCTTTCTTTAAAACTTGACGGACAAGAATACGGATTAAATGATAAAGCGAGAGAAAGAGCCGTAGTAATTCATGGCGCGTCTTATGTATCAAAAGCATTGGCACAAAAACAAGGCTATATTGGAAGAAGTCAGGGTTGCCCAGCCGTAGCGCCTGAAGTAGCGCCAACCTTAATTCAGAAAATTAAAAATCAATCTGTTTTGTTCATCTATCATCCTTCTAGAAAATATGTGAACAAATCGAAATTAGTAGTTTCGTAAAACAATAAAAATTAAAATAAAAGCTGGTTTTATTTTAATTTATCAGCCAGTTTTTTATCTAAATTATAGATATCATCTCTAAACTGCAATCCATTTTTATCGAACCAACTTGTCCAGTACAGTTGATGGATATAAATGGGTTGTTTGACTTTGATGTAATACGTTTCTTTTTTAGCAATAATTTCGTCAATTTCATCTTGTTCCTTAGCTAAGGCTGCTAACTCTTCAGAACTCAACTTAGCCGGTTTATAGTTCTTATCAGCCTTTAAACGATCTTCCTTTTCTTTACGAATAACTTCTCGGCTTTTCCATCGACCATTATCTTGTGTTTGCAAAATGGTTTTAGCTAAAGCGACGGGGTTTTCAACTCGAACACAACCCGAACTTAAAGCTCTATATTTGAAAGCAAAATAATCTCTATGATTGGTATCATGCAAGTAAACCGAGTAATGATTTGGAAAATTAAATTTCACCAAACCGAGAGAATTGTTGTAACCTGGAGTTTGCACATACCTGTATCTTTCCGCTTTTTCTGGATCCCAATCTGATGCAGAAACTTCTGTATTTGTACCTTTATATATAGTAATCCTATTACGTGAAAAATAATTTCTGTTAGCGGCAGCTTCTACAGCTAAATCCTCTTTAATAATAGTGGGAGGAACAGTCCAAGTTGGATTAAACACAAAATTTGATAACTTAGACGATAAAATCGGAGTCATTCTTTTAGGTCTACCACAAACTATTTTTCTTGTAGCTATAGTGTCGTTATTCATTACATAATCCAATTCGTAATTGGGTAGATTAATCAAAATATATTGCGAACCTAAATCTCTTGCATACCAACGCCAACGCTCTAAATTGGCTAGAATTTGACTTTTACGTTTGGCTTTATCAAAATTTAGCGCTTTAATGGTACCTACACCAATCACTCCGTCTGCGGTTAAACCATGACGACTTTGGAATTTCTTTACAGCAACAAGCATTTTACTATCATATTTTGTAGTAAAAATAGAATCTGTTGAATTCCAATCTTTCCAATACAACAATCGTTTTTTGATAGAAGAAACTACTGCTGCATTGTCATTAAATTTAAGTTTAGTTGCTGTTGAAATGGAATCGAAACGTTGATCGGGAAATTTGTCTATTTCTTTTAAAGCCGTTTTAAGAGATTGATAAGTAGGGTGTTTTGGTAATAAATTTTTAATTGAAAACGCGACTTTTTTTGTAGTAATAGCAGTTTTTAACAACTGAGAAACAGACAACTTTTTATCAAATAAATCCCAATTAGAATAGACCTCTTTAGGGTTTAGCTTTCCCCTGTAATAGTGATTACATAATTTTTCAAAAGTTTGAGTTAGCAAAATATCATAAGCCAATTTTTCTTCTAAAGCCATAGAATCTATCCGAACTTCTAATTGAAAAATTTTATTTATATTATAATCTGTGGGATATAAACCTTCTTCTTTTGATTTTTCGATTTGAGTAATTAAATCCTCTCTATTTTCTTGATCTACCCAAATTTCGTGGTTTTCAAACAAACGATAAAAACTTCTTATACTGTCCGATTTATCAGCTAACAAATCTTCTGGAATAGCATGAATAGTGATTTTTCTGACCGTATCAAAATAATCTTCACTTTCTTCAAAAACTTCTTTTTTGCTATTTTTACAAGACATGAAAACAACAAAAAGCAAAACTATAAACAAACAAATCTTTTTCATCAGGTACAAATTTAACAATTTAAGTAAGCTTATTAAATTTTATCGACAAAAGAACTATTTTTAACGACAAAATACTTACACATAACAAAATGCGTGCCAATTTCTGAAATTTCAAAAGCGTCACCTAAAATAGAAAAGCCTAATCTTTTATAAAAACCTACTGCAGCTTCCCTAGCGTTAAACCACAAAAGATCAGCACTTTCTTTTTGTACTAACCTACAAATTTCCTGTAAAAAAACACGTCCATAACCAGAACCTTGATAATTTGTTAAAACAGCCATACCACGTAATTGAAATTGAGTAGCCTCCTTAAAATTATCGTTATTCACCTTAAAACAAGAGGCAACACCGATTAACTCTTTACCTTTTAACAAACCAAAATGTATAGTTTCTTTATGGTCATCACCTAAAAAAAAGCAAGTTTCAATAGGTTTACCAGGACGTAATATCTCATTTCTGATGGAAAAAGTATCCAAATATGATATTTTTTTTATTTTTATTTCACTCATAAACATTTATAAATTAATCTTTTACAAATTCATATTTAAAAAAAAGCATTTTTTTACAAAAAAAACTTGCATGGAATATGTTTTTCATTCTATATTTGCATTAACCAAAACAAAACAAATCATGCGAAAGTAGCTCAGTTGGTAGAGCGTCAGCCTTCCAAGCTGAATGTCGCGAGTTCGACCCTCGTCTTTCGCTCTAAAATTTATTGAATTATTAAATTCTACCATGCGAAAGTAGCTCAGTTGGTAGAGCGTCAGCCTTCCAAGCTGAATGTCGCGAGTTCGACCCTCGTCTTTCGCTCCAAAGCCTCAAATTAATTTTGAGGCTTTTTTTTTGCATTTATCTCAAATCACTTAAATCAGAACCAGCTTCAATTTCAACAGGAGTTTGTCCTTGTCGAAACAATCTAGCAGTTAAATCTCCTTTTAAAGTAATTTTGGTTCCGATCACTTCTAACCAACTACCTTCTCTTAAACCTAAAACAGGCTGAGAATTATAATAATGAAATTCATTTATCCTGGTTTCTCTAGTTTCTCCCATATGTTGTAAACCATCAATTGGATCTAAATAATGTGGATTCAAATTAAAAGAAACCAAACCTAGTGTTCTAAAACTTGGTGGATAAACAATTGGCATATCGTTTGTTGTTCCCATCGTTAAACCACAAATATTACTTCCTGCACTTGTTCCTAAATAAGGAGTACCATTTTCAACTGCGGTTTGAATGGCGTCTAACAAATTAAATTTATACAGCATACTAACCAACAAAAACGTATTACCGCCGCCAGTAAAAATAGCTTCCGCTTGCAGAATGGCTTCCATTGGATTTTCAAATTCATGGATTCCTTTCACCTCAATTTGTAATTGTGCAAAAGCTGGTCTTACTTTATCTGTGTAAGCCTCATGAGACAAACCGTCTGGACGAGCAAAAGGGATAAATACTAAAGTAGAAACATCTTTAAAATGTTCCGCCAAAGTAGGCAATAAGTACTCTAAATACGTTCCGCCAAAAACGGTAGATGTGCTTGCTATAATTGCTTTTTTCATAACTTCTAATAAATTTTACGCTATTCTTAACAAAATTTTATATGGATTTTGAATTTGTTCTTCTATTTTTACAAAAAATTAAATATTTCAATATAAAAAAATACGTTCACATATTATTTGTACTAGTTTCTCAATTTGTAGTTTCTCAAAACGTCTCTATAATTAAAGGAAAAGTCATTGTTGAATCAAATGCAAATGATGGTATTACTATAGTAAATATTTCAAACAAATCTAATACAATTTCTGGAAATGGTGGTTATTTTAAAATAAAAGCAAAGGAAAATGACACGTTGATGTTTTACGCCATACATTTAGACATTACAAAACATCTAATTACAAAAAAAGATTTTGAAGAAAATTTACTTTTTATTAAAATGACACCTAAATCAAAGGCTATCGAGCAAATTTTAATTACGAACAATACAGTAATCACACCTGAAAGTTTAGGTTTGGTACCTAAAGGACAAAAAAGACACACAGTTGCTGAAAGAAGATTATACACCGCAAATAGTGGCATAGGTATTGGTTCGTTAATAAATTTAATCACAGGTTACAAAAAAGAGTTGAAAAAAAATGTAGAGACGGAAAAGAAGGAACTATTTCAAGAAAAAATTTTAAATGAATTTGGAATAGATTTTTACATTCAAACTTTAAAAATTCCAGAGATTTATGTTGCTGGTTTTCTATTTTACGTAGCAGCAGATAAGTCAAATATGGAAACATTAAACAAAACAGATAATACAAATAAAATATTTAATTTGACAGATTTAGCAACAGAATATTTAAAAACAATTCCAAAAGAAACATCAAAATAACTTGAAAAAATACTTTTACATATTTATACTGTTTGTTTCTCAAATAGTAATGTCGCAAAACGACACTATACTTAAGGGAAAAATCATTGTGGAAACAAATGACAATGACGGTATTACTATTGTTAACATTTCAAATAAAACGAATACCATATCTGGAAAAGGAGGCTATTTTAAAATAAGAGCAAAGCTTAACGACACGATCTTATTTAGTGCTATTCACTTAGTTGGAAAAAAACATGTGGTCACCAAAAAAGATTTTGGAAAAGATTTATTATTTATCAGGCTAGAAATTTACACCCGTCATATTAAAGAAATTATGGTAACAAACTCAGATGATATTACAGCTGAATCATTAGGATTAGTTCCAAAAGGGCAAAAAAAATACACACCAGCTGAACGAAGAGTAAAAACAGCTGGCGATTGGTCTGGAACAGGAATTGATGGAGCATTATTTTCATTAGACCCATTATTAAATTCGATTTCAGGAAGAACCAAACAATTAAAAGCAGAATTAGAAGTAGAAAGAAAAGAGTTTTTACAAACGAAAATCTACACCAATTTTGATGCAGATTTCATTATGAATCAATTACATATTCCGGAAGATTATGTTGAAGGGTTTGTTTTCTACATTGTAGAAGATGCTGAATTAAAAGAGGCTATAAAAGCTAAAAACAAAACTTTAATTACTTTCAGAATGTCTGCCTTAGCTGTAGACTATTTACAATTAAAAAACTTAAAACCATTTTACCCTAAAATAATAGAACCAGAAAAAACAAAAGAAATAGAACCAGAAATTTCACCCTCAAACCCTGAAACTAAAAAAGATGAATAAAATTAAAATAAGCATATTACTACTATTATTTACTTTACTAACTGCCTTTTCCATTCACAAGTTTTATGTTGGTGTTTTTCAAATTGATTATGTAAAAGAGAAAAAAACAGTTCAAATTACAGCAAGATTATTTATCGATGATTTAGAAAAAGCTTTGTACAAAAAACACAACAAACACTTTTACATCACTACAAAAGAGGAAGTCTCAGATGCGAACACCAATATCGCTAAATACATAGAAGAAAAACTAAAAATAAAAATCAATACTAAAATTCAAACTTTACAGTTTTTAACCAAAGAACAAGAGGATAATATTGTGATTTGTTATTTAAAAATCAACTGCAAAGAAAACCTAAAAAACATAGATATTACCAATACAATTTTATCAGATATTTTTAGAGAACAACAAAATTTAGTACATTTGAACATTAATGGTAACAAAAAGACACTTTTATTTACTAATACAGAAACCAATCAAAAAATAAACTTCCCACAAAAATAATAGCATAACAATTAGAATATAAATTACGCATACACAAAACCATTTGACAACTAAAAACAATAATTAAAAACCTATGAAAAAGTCAATTTCTATTGCTTTTCTTCTATTTGCTTCACTTGCAAACTATGCACAAGAAGTAAAAAAAGATGAAGTAAAAAAAGAGCCACAAGGGCACACTGACAACAACAAATTTAGCCAAATGTATGCCGAAATGGCAACACCGAACATGTTTCGTACGGCTTCTGGAGCACCAGGTCCCGCTTACTACCAACAACGTGCTGACTACAAAATTAATTTAGAATTAGACGACAAATTGTCAAGAATGTACGGTAGTGAAACCGTTACGTATTACAACAATGCTCCAGAATCATTAGATTATTTATGGGTGCAACTTGATCAAAATATCGCAAGAAGAGATTCTCAAACACCTTTGATTGATAATCAAACCATGCCTCCGGCTACTTCTCCAGAAAATTTTGCAAAATCTTATATGGGCCAAAGTTTTGATGGCGGTTTTAACTTAGAATATGTAAAAGACGAGAAAGGAAACGCAATGAAATACACCATCAATCATACAATGATGCGTATTGATTTGCCTAAAGCCTTAAAAAAAGGAGAAAAAGTAGTTTTTTCTATCAAGTGGTGGTACAACATCAACGATTACATGAAAGATGGAGGAAACGGTAGATCTGGATATGAACAATTTCCTGACGGAAATAAATTATATGTAATCGCACAATTTTACCCAAGAATGTGTGTATATAATGATGTAGAAGGATGGCAAAACATGCAATTCTGGGGAAGAAGTGAATTTGCTTTAACTTTCGGAAATTATGATGTGAAAATTACTGTTCCAGCTGATCATATCTTAGACGGAACTGGTGTATTACAAAACAGAAACGAAGTATATACTGCCGAACAAGTAAAAAGATGGCAATTAGCTGAAAACACATTTGACAAACCAGTTGTAATCGTGACGCAAGCCGAAGCAACTGCAGCTGAAAAAGGATTTGCAACAGCTAAGAAAACATGGCATTTGAAAGCAGAAAACGTTAGAGATTTTGCTTTTTCTACGTCACGAAAATTCATTTTAGACGCTATGGCTGTTCAAATTGGAAACAGCAAACCAATGGCTATTTCATTATATCCAAAAGAAGCTAATCCGCTATGGGAAAACCTTTCAACTAAAGCGGTAGCACATACTTTAAAAACGTATTCTAAATATACATTCGATTATCCTTACCCAAAAGCGATTTCTGTTTCTGCCGAAGATCAAGGAATGGAATACCCAATGATTTGTTGGAACTATGGTCGCCCAGATGATAAAGGCGTGATTAGCGACCGAGTAAAATATGGTATGTTAGGCGTAATTATACATGAAGTGGGACATAACTTCTTCCCAATGATTGTGAACTCTGACGAAAGACAATGGACTTGGATGGATGAAGGATTAAATACCTTCTTAGAATATTTAACTGAACAAGAATTTGACAAAAATTTCCCTGCTGATAGAGGTCCTGCAAAAGCAATTGTTCCTTACATGAAAGGAAACCAACAATATTTAGAGCCAATTATGAGTCATGGAGACGTAATTTATAATTTTGGTGCCAATGCCTACGGAAAACCAGCAACTGGACTAAACATTTTACGTGAAACTATTATGGGACACGAATTATTTGACCATGCTTTTAAAACGTATGCCAACCGTTGGAAATTTAAACACCCAACTCCAGAAGATTTCTTCAGAACTATGGAAGATGCGTCAGCTGTAGATTTAGATTGGTTTTGGAAAGGTTGGTTCTATTCTACGGATGTAGTTGACTTAGGAATTAAAAATGTAAAACAATTTTATGTAACCGAAGACGCTACCAAAGAAGTAAAAGAATCTTTTAACAGAAGAGGAAGAAAAATTTCTGATGCTGGTCCGTTATTATACTTAGTTAATAGTGAAAATCCAGACTTAAAACCAGAATTGAAAAACGCTTTAGACAGTGAAAAAGTTAGCGCTTTGAACGATTATATCAATAAAAACTATACAGCTGAAGAAAAAGCGAAATTAAAAAATCCTAAATATTTTTACGAAGTAGAATTCGACAAACCAGGAACTTTAATGATGCCAATTATTGCTGAATTAATTTTTGAAGACGGAACCAGTGAAACACATAAATTCCCGGTTCAAATTTGGAGAAGAAACAACACTACAGCAAAACGCGTTTTTGCTACAGATAAAAAAGTAGTAAAAATTCAACTAGATCCTAAATTAGAAACTGCAGATATTGATGTAACTAATAACACTTGGCCAAAAGAAGCCGTAGTAGATAAATTCGAACAAATCGAAAAGAAATAAAAGCAAAAAGCGGAGTAAAACAACTACTCCGCTTTTTTTTGTTAAAAACTCCCAACATCTAACATCTAACATCTAACTTTTCTTAACTTTGCAGTTGGGTTATTTAAGTAACTGAAATTTAAAAATCAAAATTATGGGAATAGAAGAAATCATTTTTATTTTAATCGTTATTTTAATGCTTTTTGGATCTGATAAAATTCCTGAAATCGCAAGAACATTGGGTAAAGGAATGGCACAATTAAAAAATGCCACCAATGAAATTAAACATGAAATTCAAAAAGGTGCTGAAGATAACGGCTTAGATATGAAAAGCTTAACAGGTGGTATTTCTGAAGAAATTGCAAGTGCTAAAAAAAGCATGACTAAATCTTTAAATCCTGTTGAAATAGCTAATCCAATAACAGAAATCAAAGAAGATATCGAAAACCTTACCGGACCAATTAAACGCCAAATGTAATGCTCAACAAAATTATTGACGCCGATAAAACTCTTTTTATTTTTTTAAACAATTTAGGATCACAACCCTTTGATGGTTTTTGGCTATTAGTCACCAAACAATTCAATTGGATTCCATTTTTCCTACTTCTACTTTTTATACTTTACAAAAAAATAGGATCCAAACAAACACTACTTATTTTACTTACCATTGCCCTATTACTAACTTTTACTAACGAAATTACAGATTTAGTTAAATTTTCAGTACAACGAATTCGTCCTTGTAATGAAGAAGAATTAAAAGGATTGATACGAATCGTAAAAGATAGTGATACATTTAGTTATTTTTCTGGCCATGCAGCCAATTCTACTGCAGCTATGATGTTTGTGTTTTTAATTTTACGACGCTATTATAAATACAGTTATTTAATATTTTTGTATCCACTAATTTTTGCCTACAGCCGTATTTACTTAGGATTACACTATCCTTTAGATATTATTTCTGGTTATGTTTTTGGTAGCTTAACAGGTGTTTTGTTTTACAGCATATACCTTTTAATTTCCTCAAAACTTAAAGTCGATACTAAAAACTAATTACTTTACTCTAGTTACAGTCAACCCATCACGAATAGGTAATAAAACGGTTTCTACACGCTCGTCTTCATTAATAATTCTGTTGTAATCTAATAAAATTTGGGTGCTTTTGTCGTTGGATTTAACTTCTTCCAAAACCTTTCCACTCCACAACACATTATCAGACAAAATAATGCCGCCTTTATTCATTAATGGTACAATTAAATGAAAATAATTGATATAGTTTTCCTTATCAGCATCAATAAAAACCAAATCGAATTTTTTATTTAAAGTGGGTATAATTTCAATCGCATCACCAATATGCTGCACAATTTGATTCGAAAACTCAGATAAATCAAAATATTTTTGTTGAATTTCTTCTAATTCTTCATTAATATCAATCGTATCTAAAGTCCCGTTTTCTTGCAAACCTTCTGCCAAACACAAAGCAGCATAACCTGTATACGTTCCAATTTCTAAAATCGTTTTTGGATTAATAATTTTAGACAAAATACTCAACACTCTACCTTGAAAATGCCCGCTTAACATTCTAGGTTGTAAAATTTTTTGATGTGTTTCTTTATTCAACTTCACCAATAATTCTGGTTCTTGTTGGGAATGAAGGGCTACATAATTTTCTAAATCTTCTGATATAAAGTGCATAATTAGGATGTTTTCGAAGTACAAAAGTACAAATTTCAATAGCAATGACAACTTCAAAAAGCAATAACAATTGATCAATTATAATATCGGCTTATTGACAAATTGATAAATTGACATAACTTGTCCCGAATTTCGGGATTAATGCTATCTTTGCA